>NZ_JAMYRO010000013.1:0-189797 GCF_040321495.1 Mesorhizobium sp. M0408
CTACGACCCTGTTTTCCTGTCCATCGCCCGCTCGGCGATCGGCGGCCTGTGTGTTTTCGGCTGGTGCCGCTGGCGCGGCATTGCGCTGTTCACGCCCGACAAAACCCTCGTCGCTGGCATTCTGGCGGGTGCGCTTTTTGGTCTCGAGTTCCTGTTTCTCTACGTCGGACTCGAGCACACGACGGTTGTGCGCAATACCTTGCTGGTCAACACCATGCCGTTCTGGATGCTGGTTGGCGGTCATTTCCTGCTGGGCGAAAGCATCACGGCACGCAAGCTCGTTGGTCTTCTGCTCGCTTTCGCCGGACTGATCGCGGTGTTTTCCGATAAACTGAGCGCCAATGGCGGCGCAACATTGGGCGGCGATTTGCTCAGTCTCGGTGCCGGCATTCTGTGGGCCGTGACCAATATCGTCATCAAGCGGTCGAAGCTGGTGACGGCCAGCGCCGAAAAGCTGCTGCTCTATCAGCTGGCCGGGGCCGCCGTCGTCGGCATTTTGGTGATGCCTTTTGCCGGGCCGCCCGTCCGCAACTTTACCGTCTTGCCAGCCTTGGCTCTGCTGTTCCAGGCCGTCTACGTTGTCGCGTTCACCTATGTGCTGTGGTTCTGGCTGCTGCGGCGCTACCCTGCATCTGGACTGTCGAGCTTCACCTTCCTGTCGCCGGTGTTTGGTGTTTTGTGCGGCGCCGTGTTCTTGAACGAGCCGCTGACCGTTCGTATCTTCCTGGCACTCGGCCTCATCGCCGCCGGACTCATCATCGTCAACCGGCCGGCCCGAAAACAAAGTCCCGGATGAGCATGCGCGATATATTGAACGACCTCGAAGCTGGAAAGCAGCTCTCTGATCCGGACCCGGTGCGTCGCGCCCAGATCCAGATGAAGACGCCGCTGCCGAAGCGCTTCTACAAGACCGTCGCGGTAGCACCGGTCGAAGACGGTTTTGCCGTCCATCTCGATGGCAAGCCCGTCCGCACGCCGGCCAAGGCGCTGCTGGCGCTGCCGACCGAAAAGGCGGCTGCTCTCGTCGCCGAGGAATTCGCCGCACAGGAGGAGACCATCGATCCGGTGACGATGCCGGTGATGCGTCTGGTCAACACCGCGATCGATGGCGTCGCCAGTGATCCCCAGGCGGTGCTGGAGGACATCCTGCGCTTCGCCGCATCCGATCTGCTCTGCTACCGCGCTGATGCGCCACAGGGCCTGGTCGACCGGCAGAACGAGCATTGGGATCCGGTCATCGACTGGGCGCGCACCGCGCTCGGCGCCCGGTTCCATCTCGCCGAAGGCGTGATCCATGTCGAGCAGCCGCGCGAGACCATCGCGCTGCTTGGGCAGCATCTTGCCCAGCGTGCCGATCCGCTGCGCCTTGCCGCCATCCACGTCATGACGTCGCTGACCGGATCGGCGCTGCTGGCGCTGGCCGTCGACTTCGGCGAGCTCGACGGCGAGGCGGCCTGGGCTGCCGGTCATGTCGACGAGGACTGGCAGGCCGAGCAATGGGGCCATGATGCCGAGGCCGTCGCGCACCGCGCGGCCCGCAAGCGCGACATGATGGCCGCAGTCAGGCTGCTCGAAGCTCTCAAAGGCTGACGGCACCGCCTGCGATTTCGCACTGCACATTAGACCAAAGTCATAATCCCAAAGGCGGTCTGCCTCTGGGCACTGCTTTCTGTCATTTTTTGCACCGATGGCTGCACTGAGTCTGCGTTGCGAGGAAACGCGGACGATGAAGTGCCGCATCGAGGACTGACAGAATCACACGGGAGGATACGCTCATGGCAATGGCATCGACCGCCGGCAAAACAAGCCGCGGCATGACGCGCGAGGAGAAGAAGGTCATCTTCGCTTCCTCGCTCGGCACCGTTTTTGAATGGTACGATTTTTATCTCTACGGCTCGCTGGCAGTGTTCATTGGTTCGACTTTTTTCAGTCCAACCATTCCGGAAGCGACGCGCAATATTTTCGCGCTGCTGGCGTTTGCCGCTGGCTTCCTCGTGCGCCCGTTCGGCGCATTGCTGTTCGGCCGCATCGGCGACCTTGTCGGCCGTAAATACACTTTCCTTGTCACCATGACGATCATGGGCCTGTCGACCTTCCTGGTCGGCTTGCTGCCTGGCTATGCGACTTTGGGCATCGCCGCTCCCGTGATCCTGATCATCTTGCGCATGTTGCAAGGCCTGGCGCTCGGTGGCGAGTATGGCGGTGCCGCCACCTATGTCGCCGAGCATGCACCCGACGATCGCCGCGGCTACTACACGTCGTGGATACAGACGACGGCAACGCTCGGCCTGTTCCTGTCGCTGATCGTCATCCTGATCGTCCAGGGGTCGATGACCAAGGAAACCTACGCCGCCTGGGGCTGGCGCATTCCGTTCATCGTTTCCTTCCTCCTCCTCGGCATTTCGATCTGGATCCGGCTGTCGCTTTCTGAATCGCCGACCTTCCAGCGCATGAAGGACGAAGGCAAAGGCTCCAAGGCGCCGCTGTCAGAAGCCTTCGGTCAGTGGAAGAACGCCAAGATCGCGCTGCTGGCGCTGCTCGGCCTCACAGCCGGTCAGGCCGTAGTTTGGTACAATGGCCAGTTCTACGCGCTGTTCTTCTTGCAGAACGTGCTCAAGGTCGATCCGCAATCGGTCAACATCATGATCGCGATTGCTTTGGCTGTTGGCTCGATCTTCTTCGTCGTGTTCGGCTGGCTCTCCGACAAGATCGGCCGCAAGCCGATTATCATGGCCGGCCTTGCACTGGCGATCGTCTGCACCTTCCCGTTGTTCAAGGCGCTGACCTGGGCAGCCAACCCGGCGCTCGCCACCGCGCAGCAGAACACCCGTGCGACGGTGACCGCGGCACCGGGAGACTGCAAGTTCCAGTTCAACCCGGTGGGCACGGCGAAGTTCACCACGTCCTGCGATATCGCCACCTCGTTTCTGACCAAGAACTCGGTGCCTTATGACGTAGTGGCCACGGCAGCGCCCGGCACTGCTGCGTCGGTCAAAATCGGCAACGAGACGGTTGAGTCGTATGACGCCACCGCAGCCGGCGATCAAGCCAAGGCCAAGGACGCTGTTTTCGCCAAGGCGGTAAACACGGCGCTTCAGGACGGCGGCTATCCGCTGAAACGGGCAGCGGCGAAGGTGCCGGATCAGAAGCTCGAAGCCTTCATCGCGGCCAATCCCGAACTGAAGCTCGATGCGGCCGCCATTCGCGCCGGCGAGAAGGCCATGGTTCCGGCCGACCAGGCGATCAAGGACAAGCTGCTGACTGCCGATGAGGCTGCGGGAGCTCCCGAGGTCACCGTCTACGCCGTACCGGGCGGCGGTCCCTTCGCCATGTTCGCCGACCCGGCGGCGGTCAACTGGCCGATGACGATCGGCATCCTGCTCATCCTCGTGATCTTCGTCACGATGGTCTACGGGCCGATCGCCGCGATCCTGGTCGAGATGTTCCCGACCCGCATCCGCTACACCGGCATGTCGCTGCCCTACCATATCGGCAATGGCTGGTTCGGCGGGCTGCTGCCGGCGACGGTGTTCGCGCTCAGCGCCTACAAGGGCGATATCTACTACGGACTCTGGTACCCAGTGGTGATCGCGGCGATGTCGCTGATCATCGGCATGATCTTTGTCAGGGATACGCTCGGAACGGACCTGCACACCAAACAGTAGCCGGCCTGTCCGGTTCAAAGCAAAGCCCGGTGCGAGCGATCGCGCCGGGCTTTTCCAATCTATCGACTACATGGAGGGGAAGGGCTTAGCTCTTCCGATCCTGGTTCGCTTCCTCGATCGCTGCTTCATGATACCAGGCACTTCCGAAATCCGTTCGGTTGCGCAAAGAAGCAAGTTCTGCCGCGAACTTAGCCTTTCCGCTTAAATTTGAGGCAGACACGCGCGCTGCCACCGGGAACATCAGGATTTTGGCCGACTGACGAGTGGAAGTGATTTCCATTGTCGGTTTCCTTTCTTCGACAGAACCTAGCCGATTCAACCTTTCCCCAAGATAGGTTCAGCAATCGAATTAGGCAATATGATTATAAAAAGATCACTAGTTGCACATTATTTATGCAAACTATGCTTGTGAGTGATCCCAGCGCACCTTGCAGCGGCCCGGCAATTTTGCGCCGATGCGACCTCACTTTGCCGCACCCGTCGCCGGCGAGAATGGCACACGAATTGCTTTTTGATAATCCGGCAGGTCGGCTGCTGGATAGGCCGGCCTGCTCCGGCGCCATCCAGGGTTCGGTGATCAAGCAACGAGAGGCTAGAATGACGAAATACAAGCTCGAGTACATTTGGCTCGATGGATACACCCCGGTTCCCAATCTTCGCGGAAAGACGCAGATCAAGGACTATGCCGAGTTTCCGACGCTCGACCAGCTTCCGCTGTGGGGCTTCGACGGTTCTTCGACCATGCAGGCCGAGGGCCACAGCTCCGATTGCGTTCTGAAGCCGGTCGCCGTCTACCCGGATCCGGCCCGCACCAATGGCGCGCTCGTTATGTGCGAGGTCATGATGCCCGATGGCGTGACGCCGCATGCCTCCAATAAGCGCGCCACCATCCTCGACGACGAGGGCGCCTGGTTCGGCTTCGAGCAGGAGTATTTCTTCTACAAGGACGGCCGCCCGCTCGGCTTCCCCGAGAGCGGCTATCCGGCGCCGCAAGGCCCGTACTATACCGGCGTCGGCTACAGCAATGTCGGCTCAGTCGCCAGGCAGATCGTCGAGGAGCATCTCGACCTTTGCCTTGCCGCCGGCATCAACCATGAAGGCATCAACGCCGAAGTGGCCAAAGGCCAGTGGGAATTCCAGATCTTCGGCAAAGGCTCCAAGAAGGCCGCCGACCAGATGTGGATGGCACGCTATTTGATGCAGCGCCTGACCGAGAAATACGGCATCGACATCGAATATCACTGCAAGCCGCTCGGCGACACCGACTGGAACGGCTCCGGCATGCATGCCAACTTCTCGACAGCCTATATGCGCGAAGTCGGCGGCAAGGCGTATTTCGAAGCGCTGATGGCGGCCTTCGACAAAAACCTGATGGATCACATCGCCGTCTATGGGCCGGACAACGACAAGCGTTTGACCGGCAAGCACGAGACGGCGCCGTGGAACAGGTTCAGCTACGGCATCGCCGACCGCGGCGCCTCGATCCGCGTGCCGCATTCTTTTATCAATAACGGCTACAAGGGCTATCTCGAGGATCGCCGGCCGAACTCGCAGGGCGACCCCTACCAGATCGCCTCGCAGATATTGAAGACGATCGCCTCCGTCCCGACCAGCGCCGAGGTTTCGGCCGCGGCTTGAGCATTCGTCATGGCGTGGACCTCAGGTCTGCGCCGTGACTTTCTCTCCAATCGCATCACAATAAAAACCCCGGCGTCTCTGCCGGGGTTTTTTCTATTGGCTGCAACGATCCGGATCACACCGAATAGTACATATCGTATTCGACCGGATGCGGCGTCATTTCGAAGCGCATCACCTCGGCCATCTTAAGCTCGATGTAGCTGTCGATCTGGTCGTCGTCGAAGACGCCGCCGGCCTTAAGGAAGCCGCGGTCCTTGTCGAGGCTCTGCAAAGCCTCGCGCAGCGAGCCGCAGACGGTCGGGATTTTCTTCAATTCCTTCGGCGGCAGATCGTAGAGATCCTTGTCCATCGGCTGTCCCGGGTGGATCTTGTTCTTGATGCCGTCGAGGCCGGCCATCAGCATGGCGGCGAAGGCGAGATAGGGGTTGGCGCCCGGATCGGGGAAGCGGACCTCGACGCGCTTGGATTTCGGCGACGAGCCGAACGGAATGCGGCACGAGGCCGAGCGGTTGCGTGCCGAATAGGCGAGCAGCACCGGCGCTTCATAGCCCGGCACCAGGCGCTTGTAGGAGTTGGTCAGCGGGTTGGTGAAGGCGTTGATCGCCTTCGCATGCTTGATGATGCCACCGATGTAGAACAGGCAGCTCTCAGACAGGCCGGCATATTCGTTGCCGGCGAAAGTCGGCTTGCCTTCCTTCCAGATCGACTGGTGGACATGCATGCCCGAGCCATTGTCGCCGAACACCGGCTTCGGCATGAAGGTGGCCGTCTTGCCATACGCATTGGCGACCTGGTGCACGACATATTTGTAGATCAGCATCTTGTCGGCGTTGCGGACCAGCGTGTCGAACTTGATGCCGAGCTCGTGCTGGGCGGCGGCCACTTCGTGATGGTGCTTTTCAACGCGCACGCCCATTTCGGCGAGCACGGTGAGCATTTCCGAGCGCATGTCCTGTGCCGAATCGATCGGCGGCACCGGGAAATAGCCGCCCTTGATGCGCGGCCGGTGACCGAGATTGCCGGTCTCGTAGTCGGTGTCGTCATTGGACGGCAGTTCGGTGGAATCCAGCCTGAAGCCGGTGTTGTAGGGATCGGCTTTGTACTTGACGTCGTCGAACACGAAGAACTCGGCTTCAGGACCGACGAAGATCTGGTCGCC
Source organism: Mesorhizobium sp. M0408 (assembly GCF_040321495.1). NCBI lineage: Bacteria > Pseudomonadati > Pseudomonadota > Alphaproteobacteria > Hyphomicrobiales > Phyllobacteriaceae > Mesorhizobium > Mesorhizobium sp. M0408. The sequence continues at coordinate 6,463 of NZ_JAMYRO010000013.1, forward strand.
GATGCCTTCGGCCTTCATGTAGGCCTCGGCTTTTTTAGCGGTGCCGCGCGGGTCGCGATTGTAGGATTCCCCGGAGATCGGATCGAGGATGTCGCACAGGATGACCATGGTCGACTGCGCGAAGAACGGGTCCATATGCACCGTATCGGAATCCGGCATCAGCACCATGTCGGACTCGTTGATCGCCTTCCAGCCTGCGATCGAGGAACCATCGAACATGACGCCATCGGCAAACATGTCTTCCTCGACCTCGACGACATCCATCGTAACGTGCTGCAGTTTGCCCTTCGGATCGGTGAAGCGCAGATCGACGAACTTAACGTCGTTGTCCTTGATCTGCTTCATGATGTCTTTGGCTGTCGTCATGTCCCTGCTTCCCTATGTGATGACGTTTTGAACATGGCCTTTTAACGGGAAAATTCAGACGGCGTCCATGCCGGTTTCGCCGGTGCGAATGCGCACCACTTCCTCGATATTGGAGACGAAGATCTTACCGTCGCCGATGCGGCCGGTCTGGGCCGCCTTGCGGATGGCTTCGATCGCGGCTTCGACCGCATCGTCGCCGAGCACGACCTCGATTTTCACCTTCGGCAGGAAGTCGACGACATATTCGGCGCCGCGATAAAGCTCGGTATGGCCCTTCTGGCGGCCAAACCCTTTGGCCTCGGTAACGGTGATACCTTGCAGGCCGGCCTCCTGAAGCGCTTCCTTCACTTCGTCTAGCTTGAACGGCTTGATGATCGCTTCGATCTTTTTCATGTAAAAAGTGGCCTCCACTGCCAAAAAAGACGGGTTGTGAGCCCCGCTTGCGCCTCAATCAAGCACGAACTGTGCCAATTGATGGGGCGCCGAACGGCCTCACATGATTTGGATACCATGCCACGCGGGAATGTACATTCGCGTCATTCGCAGCGTTGGATGCGCCATGAATGCCGCGAGCCTACACACCGCCGGTCCTGCCGTCCGCACAAAAATTGGGCAGATCGGGTATTTCATGGGCAGCTGCGCGCCGTCGTCCCGAACGATGTACGCCGCCAAATTGCTTGGGGACCTTCGTTGTTTGCGTCGGATCAAAAACTGGACAATGCTTGGGGATGTGCATGTCGCCCGCATGAGCAATGAACTTCTGTCTCCGTCCGACATGGCCGAGGCCGACCGGCTGGCGATTGCCGCTGGTCCATTCGACGGCATCGGCCTGATGCGCAATGCCGGTGCTGCGGTTGCTGCCGTAGTACTCAAGCGCTACCCGAACGCAACGCGCGTCCACGTGCTTTGCGGCCCCGGCAACAATGGCGGCGACGGCTATGTCGTGGCGCGCATCCTTCGGGAGAGCGCCGTCGACGTTTCGGTATGGGCGTCCGGATCGCCTAAAGGAGGCAGCGATGCAGCAGTCGCTGCCTCGGAGTGTCCGGTTGAAGCTCGGCCGCTGTCGGATTTCGTTGCCGAGACGGGCTCGATCGTGGTCGATGCGCTTTACGGGGCGGGGCTGTCCAAGCCGCTTTCCGGCGACCCCGCCAAGGCGATCGACAATGTGGCGGAGTTGAATTTGCCGGTCGTCGCGGTCGACCTGCCGTCGGGCGTCTCTGGTGAGAGCGGCAATGTCCTCGGTCAGGCTTTCCGCGTCCGAATCACCGTGACCTTTGCGCGAAAAAAGCCAGGCCATCTTTTGTTGCCGGGGCGCGAGCTGTGCGGCGAAATCATGCTCGCTGATATCGGCATAAGCGACAGTGTTGTAGCGCAGCTTGAACCACGAACATTCGAGAACATTCCGGCGCTCTGGCTTGGCCGCTTTCCGGTTCCGGCCGTCGACACCCATAAGTATAAACGCGGCCATGTCGGCGTCTTTTCCGGCGGGCCGTCGGCGACGGGTGCTGCGCGGCTGTCGGCGCTTGCCGCGGCAAGGAGCGGGGCAGGGGCCGTCACCATGTTGTCGCCGGCGAACGCCATCCATGTGAACGCGGCGCATCTGACCTCGATCATGCTGCGCAAGGTAGACACTGTCGCGGATGTGGACGAATTCGTCGGCAGCCGCCGGCCATCGGCCTTCGTGCTCGGCCCGGGATTTGGCATTGGTGAGAAGACGCGCGAATTCGCCCTGGCCGTGCTGAATGGCGCCCATGGGCAGGGCGGCGGGATTGAAGGCTTGGTGCTCGACGCCGACGGCGTCACCTCGTTTCGCGACGCGCCGGATGCCCTGTTCGAAGCCGCCAGCCGGCCGAGCGCGCCGGCTCTGGTGATGACGCCGCACGACGGCGAATTCGCCAGGCTTTTTTCAGATATCGCCGAGGACAAGGACCTGTCCAAACTCGCCAAGGCACGCGCCGCAGCCGAACGGGCCAACGCCACTCTCGTCTACAAGGGTGCCGACTCGGTGATCGCGGCGCCGGACGGCCGGGCGGCGATCAACGCCAATGGCGCGCCTTGGCTGGCCACCGCCGGTTCGGGCGACGTGCTGTCGGGCATCATCGCCGCGCTGCTGGCGCAGGGCATGCCGGCCTTTGAAGCGGCCTGTGCGGCAGTCTGGATCCATGCCGAGGCCGGCAGCCGTTTCGGACCGGGGCTGATCGCCGAGGACCTGCCGCTGGCGCTGGTGCCGGTCCTGCGCGAGCTTATCGAAAGTCGCGGGATAGCTGCCGAATGAACCGCATGTTCACGCTGCTCGTTGCGATCGTCAGCGCCGTATTCATGGCGCAGGCTGCGAACGCCGAAACTCCGCTGACGATCGTCGACGACCCGGCCGTTCTCGCCGCCCTCGACAGCAACGGTTACGGGTTCGCCCGCATTTTCGGCGTCGATGGCAAGGCCGATTTGAAGACGCTTTACGACAAGGCGCCGGCCTATCACGCGATCGTCGAAACGATTGCAAGCGACGTCGCAGCATTGCGGGCCGAGATGAAGGCCGGCGGGCGCACGCTCTACGAGGTGACCGACGGCAATGTTGGCCGTGTCATGGACATGCGCTGGCTGAGGACCGATGCCGCGCGCTTCCGCCTCGTCGGCATCGTCAACCGGCTCGACCGGCGCGACCTCGCCGCGCTGCAAGGCGATACGAGTTGCGGCGAAGTGCGCTTCGTCTATCGCTTATCCTATAGTTTCAAGAAAAACGGCAAGGTTTTGGCCTCGCGCCTGCCGTTCAATTTCAGTGCCGTCTACGATGCCGCGCCGGATGCCGACGGCGGCTGTGTCGGCGTCGCCGGACGCTGGGCACCACAGCTCGACGAGAACGTCGATGCTGGCTGGCTGACCGGTGGCCCGCTGGAAATGTCGGCGCTCACCTTCAAGCAGCTCGAGCTCAATGCGCAAGTGGTGCGCTTCCCGTCCGGCCAGGAGACCGAATTCGGCGGGCAGGCTGCCTATCTCATGCGAATTTTCGGCATCGATGGCGTGGCTGCCAGCGAAATGCCGCTGGAAAACACGCCCGATGCGGCACGCCTTGCCGAAGACGCCGCGCTGAAGGCAAGACTTGCGGACTATGTCCGCACCAGCGTCGCGGCGGTCGATCTCGGCGTCTACCAAATCCCCGATGAATTCTTGGCAAGGAAGGTCATTTCGTGGTCGACCTTCGGCAGTGCAAGGCAGGCCAACCACCCGTTCACGCCACTGTTCCAGCCCGCGGATTTCGCTGGTGTCGATTTCTCCGCGCTGAAGCTGGTGCGCACGCCGGAGGCACTGGTCGAGCGGCTGGACAACGGCGCCTGCCAGGGCTGCCATCAGGCGGGCTCGACCGCCGGCTTCCATTTCATCGGCCTCGACGACAAGACGACCTCGCCGCTCAACCGCATCGAGGTCGGCATCTCGCAGCATCTCCACGCCGACATCCCGCGCCGCGTCGCCTGGCTGCACGCGACTGCCGACGGCAAGGAACCGAACCGCTTCCGCCCGCTGTCCTTCGCGCCGCCGGCGACATGGAACGATGCCGGCGAAATTGCCTATTCGCCGGCCGAAATGGCGATGCCGTGCTTCATGCCGGAAGATGCGGCCCGCTTCGGCGCGACATGGCAGTGCGGCGGCGGCACGGTCTGCACGCAGCTGGCGACCGCGTCCGGCGTACGCACCAAGCTGGCGCAATGCCTGTTGCCCAAGGACAGCGAAGACATGTTTTCCGGCCACCCCTGTTTAACGGGATCCATCGCCAGCAACCCGGCACAGCCTTTCAATGACCGCTATACCATCACCAGTCAGTTCGCCGCGTTCGCACCAAGCATTTCGCGCGCCGCCTACACCTGCCGACCGCCGAAGATCGGTGTGCCGGCGGGTATCGCCTATCGCGGCTGCGACGACCGGGATCGCAGCTTTGCCGCCTTCAAGACGGGCAAGCCGATGCCGAACGAGATTTGCGGGCTGGTCGGCGGCAAGAAATTCGACACCTGCGTGGCGACCAATAATTTCGACCAGTGCCTGGGCGGCGCCGTCAATCGCGGCAATCGTCCTGCCTGCTCGGCCGACCATTTCTGCCGCGAGGATTACATGTGTCAGTCGCTGCCGCCCGATACACCCGGTATCGGCAAAGTGAAGGGCATCGGCTTCTGCTCGCCGACCTATTTCATCTTCCAGATGCGCATCGACAATCACGCCACGCCGTGGTCGGGCGCCGTCCGCGCGACGATGGGAGCCGGGTTCGGCGCGGCGGAAGCGGAATAGGCTGCCGACTCTGGCATTGGCCACAGTAGTTCAAGATGGACAGCTATCGTTCAAGAGCGTCGGCGATGTTCGATGTCCATTCACCATCGAAATGCCGGACGCGTTCGGCGACGATCTCATCGCTCAGCAGGCTCGACAAGGCGGAAACCAGAACTGGTTCTATCTCTGGAGCCGAGCTAAATCCAAGAGCAGTCAAATGTTCGGACCAGGGCGGATGATCCGCGCTTTCGTTATCTGGCGCGTCCCAGGCCTTTTGCGCATATTCTTGCAGGATGGGAAGCCTCGACAGGTGACTGGCGTGTTTGCCGGCAATACTCTCCCAGACAGCCCACAATTTCGGGGCTGATTCCCGAGTAATCCCGTCCACCTTGCTGGGTCCAAAACCGGCGAACAATGTCCCGATCAACAGAACGATGGCCAGCATCGCAGCTGGGATCGCAACAACGCCAGCCGCGATGACGGCGAGCGGATGCCGGTCGAGAAACCAGAACCATAAGACTATTGGGCAGAACAGCGGCAGGGCGAAAAGCAGGACGGCAAACCTGCCGAAACGCGCTCCTACATAGAGGACCAGGCGCGACATCCACCCCTCACAGCGGAATGTTGTCGTGTTTCTTCCAGGGGTTTTGCATGTCCTTGTTGCGCAGCATCCTGAGAGCGCGCGCAATGCGGCGGCGGGTCGAATGCGGCATGATCACCTCGTCGACATAGCCACGCTCAGCGGCAACGAAGGGGGACAGGAAGCGATCCTCGTAAGCTTTTGTGTGCGCTGCGATCTTTTCCGCGTCACCGATGTCCTTGCGATAGATGATCTCGACCGCGCCCCTGGCGCCCATCACTGCAATCTGCGCCGTTGGCCAGGCATAGTTCATGTCACCGCGCAAATGCTTTGACGCCATGACGTCATAGGCGCCGCCATAGGCCTTTCTGGTGATGACGGTGATCTTTGGCACGGTCGCTTCGGCATAGGCGAACAGAAGCTTGGCGCCGTGCTTGATCAACCCACCATATTCCTGCGCGGTGCCCGGCAGGAAGCCCGGCACGTCGACGAAGGTGACGATCGGGATCGCGAAGCAGTCGCAGAAGCGCACGAAACGCGCCGCCTTGCGGCTGGCATCCGAATCGAGCACGCCGGCCAGCACCATCGGCTGGTTGGCGACGAAGCCGACGGTGCGGCCCTCGATACGGCCGAAGCCGGTGACGATGTTTTTCGCAAAATTCTGCTGGATCTCGAAGAAGTCACCCTCGTCGGCAACTTTAAGGATCAACTCTTTGATGTCGTAGGGTTTGTTGGCATTGTCGGGGATCAGCCTGTCGAGCGACAGATCGTGATCGGTGACCGACTGGTAGCATTCGATCTCGGGAATTTCCGCCGTGTTGGAAGCGGGCAGCAGATCGACCAGCCGGCGCATCTGCAGCAGCGCCTCGATGTCATTGTCGTAGGCTCCGTCGGCGATCGAGGACTTCGTCGTGTGGATAGAAGCGCCGCCGAGGCTTTCGGCGGTGACCGTCTCGTTGGTGACGGTCTTCACCACATCCGGCCCGGTGACGAACATGTAGGAGGTTTCGCGAACCATGAAGATGAAGTCAGTCATCGCCGGCGAATAGACATCGCCGCCGGCGCAGGGGCCCATGATCAGTGAGATCTGCGGGATGACGCCGGAGGCCAGTACATTGCGCTGGAAGATCTCGGCATAGCCGCCGAGCGCCGCCACGCCTTCCTGGATGCGGGCGCCGCCGGCGTCGTAAAGGCCGATGATCGGCGCGCGATTGCGCAGCGCCATCTCTTGGACCTTGACCACCTTTTCGGCATGGGCCTCGGACAGCGAGCCGCCGAACACGGTGAAATCCTTGGCGAAAAGATAGACCGGGCGACCGTTGACGGTGCCCCAGCCGGTAACGACGCCGTCGCCGGCGATCTTGGTTTTCTCCATGCCGAAATCGGTCGAGCGGTGCTCGACATACATGTCGAACTCCTCGAACGAGCCCTCGTCGAGAAAGACGTCTATGCGTTCGCGGGCGGTCAGCTTGCCCTTCTTGTGCTGGGCGTCGATGCGGGCCTGGCCGCCGCCCATGCGGGCGATCTCGCGGCGGCGCTCGAGTTCCTTCAGCACGTCCTTCATGACCGGTCCCCGAAACGGAAAGCTGCATTGTGGTAATCATGCCAGCGAGAGAGCGCAAGCGCCGCTTCCTTATGGCTTTTGCTGCGCTGCAGCATCGGGCCCCTTGCATTTCGATGGGAACTGGGCCATATGCGGCGGCATAGGCGCTTGGGCCGGGATAATCCGGCCTTCTCGACGAATGAGACTGGTTGCGTCTGTTTTCCCTCTTCCCGACAGATCGGCAAGGTGGCGAAAAAGCCCCGTGGCATGATGCCTGCGGGCACGACAGCGCAGCCGTGCGGACGATGACGTCCGCCCGCCTTGTCGTTTCATGACAATTTTCGACGGCAGGTTGCGCCCTGCCGCCCATTGATGTTTGCGGCCAGGAGCCGCATGAAAGAAGAATATTTTGACCAATGAAAACACTTTGATCGGTAAGGACGCTGGGGAACTGAACGGTTTCGCCGCACTTGGAATTACCGGCGCACTGCTCAAGGCCACCAATGCCGCCGGCTTTACCGATCCGAAGCCGATCCAGGCCCAGGCGATCCCGCCGCAGCTCGAAGGCCGCGACATTTTCGGCATCGCCCAGACCGGCTCGGGCAAGACGGCGGCGTTCGCGCTGCCGATCCTGTCGAAGATCATCGCACTTGGCACCAAGCGCCGGCCGAAGACGGCCCGCGCGCTGATCCTGGCGCCGACACGTGAACTCGCGGTGCAGATCGAGGAGATGATCAAGCTGCTCGCCAAGGGCGCGCATGTATCGACCGCGCTCGTGCTGGGCGGCGTCTCGCGCTTCAGCCAGGTGAAGAAGGTTGCGCCCGGCGTCGACATCCTGATCGCAACGCCCGGTCGGCTGACCGACCTTGTGCGTGAAGGCGACCTGATGCTTGCCGACACCAAATGGCTGGTGCTCGACGAAGGCGACCGCATGCTCGACATGGGCTTCATCAACGACGTGAAGCGCATCGCCAAGGCGACGGCGCCGGACCGTCAGACGGTGCTGTTCTCGGCGACTATGCCGGCCGAGATCGCCGAACTGGCGAAAGGCCTGCTGAAGAACCCGATCCGCGTCGAAGTCGCTCCTCACAGCACCGCGGCAGCCGAGATCGTGCAGGGTGTCGTCTTTGCCCGCACCAAGCAGAAGCGCCAGGTGCTGGCCAACATGCTTGCCGATGAGGCGATGAAGTCCGTCATCATCTTCTCGCGCACCAAGCATGGCGCCGACAGGGTGACCAAGGATCTCGAGCGCGACGGCTTCAAGGCCGCCGTCATCCACGGCAACAAGTCGCAGAACGCCCGCCAGAAGGCACTCAACGATTTCCGTGAGGGTTCGGTGCGCATTCTCGTGGCGACCGACATTGCTGCACGCGGCATCGACGTGCCCGGCATCAGCCATGTGGTGAATTTCGACCTGCCGGACGAGGCGGAGAGCTATGTCCACCGCATCGGCCGCACCGGCCGCAACGGCATGGACGGCATCGCCATCACACTCTGCGACCCGTCTGAAAACAGCAAGCTGCGTCAGGTCGAGCGCATCATCCGCACCAAGCTGCCGATCGTTGCCGACCATCTCGGCAGCCCCGATCCGCAGCGCAATCCCGCCGAGAAGAACGAGCGCAGCTTCGAACCGGCCAATGATCGCAACGACCACAATGGCCGTCGCGACGGCAGGCGGCCCGGCGGCGCAAACAACGGCTTCGGCAAGAAGCGGTTCGGCGACAAGCCGGCCTTTGCGGGCGAGCGCAAGCCGGAAGGCGCCAAGCCCTTCAAGGGCAATAACAAGCGCCGCTTCGGCGGCAAACGGCCAACAGCGCGGGCCGCATAATCTGACCGTGTTGCGGTCGGCCAAGCCTGGCTTGGTCACACACGATTGAAGAGGGCGACCGGAGCGATGCTTCGGTCGCCCTCTTGCTTGGGGACCTTTGGTTCACCTTACCACCGCCTCGATCCACACGACGGTCCGCTACGCGAGGAAAGCCGTGGTCGATGGCGACAGCGCGTCGCCGGCAATGACGTGGTTGTCCGGGTCGCCGGTATCGTCGACCGGCACCAATTCATGTGCGGCGCCCCAGCGACCCGCAAACACGATCGCTCGCCCATCACCGATCCTACTCGACTGGCGGCTTGCGGTCGAAATTCAGTGGCCGCGCATTCCAGCGGGTGACCGTGCTGATCACCCATCGGCAGAACGGCCTCGGCAGCATCCTGAGCAACTTCAGCGTCCAACTCAGGCGGCGTGGGAAAGTGACTTCGAAGCCGCCGTATTCGATGCCTTGCGCGATGCGGCGCGAGGCCAGATTGACCGGCATCAAGCCCGGCATCGGCAGGAAGTTCTTTTCGGTCAGCCGCGTGTCGACAAAGCCCGGATTAATCACCTGGATGCGGACGTTCATCTTGTCGAAATCGTATTTCAGCGACTCGGCCAGGATATTGACCGCCGCCTTGGTGCCGCCATAGGCGGCGGTGGTGGGCCAGCCGAAATAGGCGGTAACCGAACCGATCAGCACGACATGGCCGCGCGAGCGCACGCGCATGCGTTCGATGACTGGCAGCAGGCCATTGATGATGCCAAAATAATTGACTTCGAAAGACCGACGGAAATTGCGCGCCACAAGATCCTCGCCCGGCGTTGCGATATAGCTTCCAGCGTTGAACACTGCCAACACGATCGGACCGAGATCTTTCTCGATCGCTGCAACCGTCTTCGCCATGCGTTTTTCGTCGGTCACGTCGCAAGGATAGGCTGCGACACGGCCCGCCATCTGCGCCGTTTCGACGATGAGAGTATCGATCGGATGGTCATCTGGCGCAGTCACCGCGACGACATAGCCCCGAGCGGCAAGATCCTTGGCCAGCGAACGGCCGATACCGCTGCTGCCGCCCGTAATCCAGGCGACGCCATGCTTCGGATTGGCCCGATAGAGTGTCATGTTGCGCCCCGCCGGCTCTTCTTAGCCTGTGCTCTACCGGTGAAGAAATCGAATGAAAAGAGTGCTTTTCGGTACATGGTTGAAATGAATACCGGTAGGGCGCTCCTGGCTGCAGGAATTGCAGTGTGCGAAATGCGACTGGACCAGGCAAATTCTTGCCTTGAAACCGAAGCTTCGGGTTTCTAGGGTTTCGCCGCACCCACAAAGGAATCTCCATGCCCCGTTCTGTGATCGACGTGATCGGCAACACGCCCCTGATCCGCCTCAACAAGGCCTCGGAAGCAACCGGCTGCGAGATCCTGGGCAAGGCCGAATTCATGAATCCCGGGCAGTCGGTAAAGGACCGCGCCGGCCTGTTTATCATCCGCGATGCGGAGCAGCGCGGGCTGCTGCGGCCCGGCGGCGTCATCGTCGAGGGGACGGCCGGAAATACCGGCATCGGATTGACACTGGTTGCCAAGGCGCTCGGCTACCGCACGGTGATCGTCATTCCCGACACCCAGAGCCAGGAGAAGAAGGATACAATCAAACTGCTCGGCGCCGAGCTGATCGAAGTGCCCGCCGTGCCTTACAAGAACCCGAACAACTACGTGAAGCTGTCGGGCCGGCTGGCCGAGCAGATGGCGAAGAGCGAGCCGAATGGCGCGATCTGGGCCAACCAGTTCGACAATGTCGCCAACCGTGACGGCCATATCCGCACCACGGCCGAAGAAATCTGGAACCAGACCGACGGCAAGGTGGATGGTTTCGTGTCGGCGGTCGGTTCCGGCGGCACTCTGGCAGGCGTCGGTTTCGGGCTGAAGGCCAAAAACAACCAGGTCAAGATCGCGCTGGCCGATCCGCTGGGGGCAGCGCTCTATTCCTTCTACACCAGCGGCGAGCTGAAATCCGAGGGCAGTTCGATCACCGAAGGCATCGGGCAGGGGCGGATCACCGCCAACCTCCAAGGCTTTACACCCGATTTTGCCTTCCAGATCCCCGACGAGGACGCGCTGCCGATCGTATTCGACCTGATCCAGGAGGAGGGGCTTTGCGTTGGCGGTTCGACGGGCATCAACATTGCCGGCGCCATTCGCCTGGCGCGCGAGCTAGGCCCCGGCCACACCATCGTGACCATGCTTTGCGACTACGGCACGCGCTACCAGTCGAAGCTGTTCAATCCTGAATTCCTGCGCGAAAAGAAGCTGCCGGTGCCGGGCTGGATGGAGCAACAGAGCACGATTTCGGTACCGTTCGAAAGGGTTGCGTGATGGCGCACAAGACCGAAGCGCTGTTTCGTGACGACGCCTATCTGGGGACGGCCGACGCCACCGTCGTCGCAGTCAATGATCGCGGCGGCATCATTCTGGACCGGACGGTGTTTTACGCCACATCGGGCGGGCAGCCGGGCGACACCGGCAGCCTCGAACGCGCCGACGGCACCGGCATAGCGATTGCCGCTACGATCACCGGCGAAACCAAGGACGAGATCATCCATGTGCCGGCGCCGGAGCAGGCAGTTCCAAAGGTGGGCGAGCGCATGAGGCTCGCCATCGACTGGCCGAGGCGGCAGTTGCTGATGCGCATGCATTCTGCCTGCCACCTGCTTACCGTCGTCTGTCCGTTCCCGATCACCGGCGCCGCGGTTTCCGAGGACGACAGCCGTATCGATTTCGACATCCCGGACGCCGGCTTTACCAAGGAAGACGTGACGGCCAGACTGATGGAGCTGGTGCGAGCCGACCACCCGATCTTCACCCGGCTCATTTCCGACGAGGAACTGGCATCCAATCCGGGCTTGGTGAAATCCAAGAATGTGCGGCCCCCGGCCGGCACGGGAAGGATCCGATTGGTCTGCATCGGCGAGAACGCTTCGATCGACAGCCAGCCTTGCGGCGGCACCCATGTAAAGAGCACCAGCGAAATCGGCGAGATCCATATCGGCAAGATCGAGAAGAAGGGCCGCGAGAACCGGCGCTTCCGCATTCGCTTTGGTCCTATGCCGCCAGCCTGATATAGGACTGCGACGGACGGGACAGGAGAGAAAAGATGGCCGACGACAGTCCTTTCACCATCGATGCCGATTGGTTACAGAAGCGGCTCGGCGAACCCGGCCTGACGATTGTCGACGCGTCCTGGTATCTGCCGGCGCAAAAGCGTGACGCGCGCGCCGAGTACGACGTAGCGCATATTCCAGGCGCCCGCTTCCTCGACCAGGATGCGGTTTCGGACCCCGACGCGGCTCTGCCGCACACGCTGCCGTCGCCGCAGCATTTCGCGCAATATGTCGGCGCGATGGGTATTTCGGCCGATGACACGATTGTTGTCTATGACGGGCCAGGGTTCTTTTCTGCACCGCGCGCCTGGTGGTTGTTTCGCGTCATGGGCGTGTTCCAGGTCTATATACTCGACGGCGGCTTCGATCGTTGGAAAGCCGCCGGACGGCCGGTGACTGCGGAGCCGACGAAGATCGCGCCTTGCGTGTTTTATGCCAACTTCGATGCCGCCCGCGTCGCCAGCCTTGCCGACATGCGCCGGATCGTCGAGACGGGGGAGAGCCAGATCGCCGACGCGCGCTCGCCTGGCCGTTTTGCCGGCACCGAGCCGGAGCCGCGCCCCGGCATCCGCTCCGGCCATATGCCGGGCGCGCACAACGTGCCGTTTTCGGCGCTTTCGGAAAACGGCGAATTGTTGCCGAAGGACAGGCTGCGCAAAGTGATCGAAGGAGCCGGCATCGACCTGTCGAAGCCGGTCGTCACCTCCTGCGGGTCGGGCGTCACCGCGGCAGCCGTCACGCTAGCTTTGGAGACGCTTGGCCATGCCGACAACAGGCTTTATGACGGTTCATGGACCGAATGGGGCGGGCTTTCCGACACGCCTGTCGTGACGGGCAAGGACTGACGGTGATGGAAGACGGATCGCTGGAAGACATCGATGTCACCGTGACGTTTCTCGAAATGCATGTGCCGCCTGCCTATTCGCCGCCGCTGCCGTACAACCGCCAGATCGCGCTGCTCAAGACCAAAGACATTCCCCTGCATTTCTACCGCTATTTGATGGATCGGGTCGGCCGCAAATGGCACTGGGTCAATGTTTTGAGGCTGAGCGACGAGGAGCTTGCGGCGGGCATCCACCGCGAGGACCGCGACATCAGGGTGCTTTATCTGGATGGTGCGCCGGCCGGCTTCTTCGACCTCAAGCCGCATTTGCCGGAGGAAGTGGAACTCGCTTATTTCGGAATGATGGAGCACGCGACCGGGCAAGGCATCGGCCGCTGGTTCCTCGGTGCGGCAATCGCCGCAGCCTGGTCGCACGGGCCAAAGCGGGTGACGGTGCAGACCTGCACCCTCGATCACCCAGCAGCACTGCCGCTCTATCAAAAACTCGGCTTTACGCCAGTGGCGCAAAAAAAGGAGGTCGTACATCCGATGTCTTTTGCCGAGCGCGCGGCCAGCGTCATGCGGCCCTGATTTTCAGGCCCGTTCATCCGAGCTTCAGCTTGTCTTTGCAATGTCCCAGAGTCTCTGGATCAACACTCAAAGGCGAGCCCGACTTGAATGAGCTTGGCTCTTTCCATATCGCTATCGTCTAAAAACCGATGGGTGATGGAGGATCGCACGATGGCAATACGCGTGGTAATGGCCGGCGCGACCGGCTGGGTCGGCAAAGCGCTGGTTCCGGCGATCGGGGCGCAAGGCGACATGGCGCTGGCCGGGGCTGTATCACGCAGCGGCGCGGGGCAGGATTCCGGTCTGCTGGTTGGTATGCCGGCTAATGGTATTGCCGTTTCGGCCTCGCTGGCCGAGGCGCTGGAGGCGCCGTCGGACGTGCTGGTCGACTTCACCAAGCCGCATGTCGTGAAAGACCATGTGCTGCTCGCCATCGACAACGGACGGCACACGGTGATCGGCACGTCGGGACTGGGAGCTGCCGACTATGCCGAGATCGACGCCGCGGCGCGCGCCAATGGCGTCGGCGTTGTTGTCGCTGGCAACTTTTCCATCACCGCCACGCTGATGAAGCGGTTTGCACTTATGGCGGCAAAATACGTGCCGGATGTCGAGGTCATCGATTATGCTAGTGCAAAGAAGCCCGACGCGCCCTCCGGAACCGCACGAGAGCTTGCTGAAGCGCTGGCCGACATCCGCAAGGCCTCAACGGCAAAGCCGGTCTCCGAGGTCTCCGGCGTGCCGGCCACACGCGGTGGTGCGGTCGGCGCAGGCGAGGGGGTGCAAGTGCACGCGCTTCGCCTGCCGTCCTACATCCTGTCCTGCGAGGCGCTGTTCGGTCTGCCAGACGAGCGGCTGACCATACGCCACGACGCCGGCTCGTCCGCGGCGCCTTACGTGGCGGGCACGCTGCTCGCCATCAGACGGGTACAGCAGATCAAAGGTCTGGTTCGTGGTCTCGACGCGCTGATGGATTGATCCATTTCGGCAGGAATCGGGTGGGAAGCTCTGCCTTGCGAGCATAATTTCCGGTCGACGACACCGGAGATTTTGCCATGACGCTAAAATTCAAAGCATTGCCAACCAATGCTGTCCGGGCACTTCAGCGCGGCGGGCCGGATGCTTATGGCTTGAAGCCAGAGCGGCAACTTTCGGATGGCGACGGCGTGCCTTGCCGTCATTGCTTGAAAAATATTGCTGTGGGAGAAGCCTATCTTGTTTTGGCCTATCGGCCTTTTCCGGAGCTGCAGCCTTATGCCGAAACGGGGCCGATCTTTCTGCATGCGAAAGAATGCGAACGCGCCGCCGAGGGGAAAATGCTTCCCGAAATGCTCGAAAGCAGCGATTACATTGTGCGCGGTTATGGCAAGGACGACCGCATCGTTTACGGCAGCGGCGGCGTCATTCCGACCGACGCAATTGCCGCACGGGCAGAGACGTTGTTCGAACGCGACGACATCGCTTACGTCCACATCCGCTCGGCGCGCAACAATTGCTATCAGTGCCGGATCGACCGCGCGTAACCGGACAGGCTGCACCGGCTTGGGGCTGTCGTACTCCCGTCGCATACAAGCGGTAGAAACACACTGTCGATCGATTTGCCGACCGCGGATGAACCGGCGGGAATTTTCGACAACCGAGGAAGCGGGGCTTTGGCTCCGCTTTTTTGTTGTCCGGTTATTCCGCGCGCCCGACACTTTTCAGTTTTTCGACATAAGAAAAAACCCGTCGGACGAATCCGACGGGCACTGGAGAGGCAGATTCGGACAGCTCAGGCGGCGAGAACGGCCTTCGGCTCGACCAGGTCGTAACCGAGCGCTTCGGCCACTGCGCGATTCGTGATCTTGCCCTTGTGGACGTTCAGCCCGTTGCGCAGATGGTGGTCGTCTACCAGCGCCTTGAGGCCCTTGTCGGCGAGCTGCAGGCCATAATGCAGCGTCGCATTATTGAGCGCGTGGGCCGAGGTGACCGGCACCGCACCCGGCATGTTGGCGACGCAATAGTGGATGACGCCATCGACCTCATAGGTCGGCTCGGCATGGGTGGTGGCGTGCGAGGTCTCGAAGCAGCCGCCCTGGTCGATGGCGACGTCGACCAGCACGGCGCCTTTCTTCATGCCCGACAGCATTTCGCGCGTCACCAGCTTGGGCGCTGCTGCCCCCGGGATCAGCACGGCGCCGACGACGATGTCAGCCGAAAAACATTCTTCCTCCAGCGCCTCGACGGTCGAGTAGCGGGTGTGGACGCGGCCGCCAAAGATGTCGTCGAGCTGACGCAGGCGCGGGATCGAGCGGTCAATGATGGTGACGTCGGCGCCAAGGCCGGCGGCCATCCGTGCAGCATGCAGGCCGACGACGCCGCCGCCGAGCACAGTGACCTTGCCGGGGAGCACGCCGGGCACGCCGCCAAGTAGCACGCCGCGGCCACCATTGGCCTTTTGCAGCGCCGTTGCGCCCGCCTGGATCGACAGGCGGCCGGCGACTTCCGACATCGGTGCTAGCAGCGGCAGACCGCCGCGCTCGTCGGTGACCGTCTCGTAGGCTATCGCGGTCACGCCGGAGGCCAGCAGGCCCTTGGTCTGCTCCGGATCCGGGGCAAGATGCAGATAGGTATAGAGGATCTGGCCGTCGCGGAGCTGAACCCATTCGTTGGGCTGCGGCTCCTTGACCTTCACGATCATGTCAGACTTGGCAAAAACGTCGGCGGCCGTTTTGGCAATCGTGGCGCCGGCGGCGCGATACGCGTTGTCATCGGCGCCGATGCCGGCGCCGGCGCCGGTCTCGATCAGCACTTCATGGCCATGCGCGACATATTCACGGACCGAACCCGGTGTCAGGCCGACGCGGTATTCATGGTTCTTGATTTCCCGGGGGCAACCGACGCGCATCTTTTTCTCCTGATCCGGCCCTTTGGGGCTCGTTCCCTGTCTAGAGATAGTGAACCACGAATCGTTCGGCAAGTGTTTGCGAATGCGCTTGCCAGAGAGGCCACTGTTCGATAATCGTTGCGCAAAACATTAGAATTATCGCAGGAACCCGCAAAAATGCCGCTCGACAGGATTGATATCGCCATTCTCGAGACGCTGCAGAAAGACGGGCGGATACCCAACGCAGCGCTCGCCGAGAAGGTTGGCCTGTCGCAGTCGGCCTGTTCGCGGCGGCTGGACAATCTGGAGAAATCCGGAACCATCCGCGGCTATCACGCACGGCTGTCCAACGCTGCACTTGGGCACCAGATGACGGCGATCGTACATATATCGCTGTCCGGGCAATTCGAGAAGACGTTGTCGGATTTCGAGGCAGCGATAAAGCGCTGCCCGAACGTCCTGTCCTGCCATTTGATGTCGGGCGAATATGACTACATCCTGCGCATCGCGGCAAAGGATCTCGTCGACTACGAACGCATCCACAAGGAGTGGCTGTCGGCAATGCCGCATGTGACGAAGATCAATTCGTCTTTTGCCTTGCGCGAAATCGTCGATCGCACGGCCGTGGGAATGAAGCCTGAACTCGCCTAGGCCCCGAACTCGCCTAGGTGTTGACTGCCTCGGTCACCACACGGTCCATCCGAATGTCGTGCGGCTGCGGGTAGATGGTGACGATGCGCTGCAGTTCGTAGCCGACGCCGATGACCAGCGGTTTGAAGGGCATCGCGGCAAGCGTGCGATCGAAGAAGCCGCCGCCATAACCCAGGCGAAACTGCCCGGGATCGATGCCGACGATCGGCGAAATGACGATGTCGGGCAACACCGGATCACCCTCGGCCGGTATCGGGATATTCCAGACGCCCTTCTCCAGCCGGTCTCCGTGGGTATAGGCGCGAAAGACAAGCGGCCGGTCTTTCTCGACGACGACGGGCAACGCCGTGCGCCCGCCCCGCGCGTTAACGGTTTCCATCCACGGGCGCAGGTCCGGCTCGCCGCGAAACGGCCAGTAGAGGCTGACCATGCGGCCGGCGATGTCGCCGATCACCGCGTCGAGCCCTTCGGCAATGCGCTGCGACATAGCTGCGCGCGTGTCGGCCGAAACGGCAAGGCGGGATACGATCAACCGCTCGCGCTCGGCCTTGCGCCAGCGCCTTACGTCGGTCCAGTCGGATAGCGGCGCTTGGAACTCCGGATCAAGCTCGTGCATAAAACAAGGCGGCGAGGCGTACTGCGCTGAGTCTTCATCTTCATTCCTAGCCATGCTTCACCTGCAATATACTGTTCCGACCAAGTCGTATCCGGGACGTAAGCTATATCCGGGAATGAGTCTGCAGCATGCGTATTCACGACATCAAGAGACGAGTCCCAGGCAGTTGCAGCGCAGGCATTGCTGCACTGCACAAGGATACTTACATCAGCCTTGGCGAGAGGGATGAGTGAGATGAACATAGCCAACCATCACGTCGTCGTCGTAGGCGCCGGTTTCGGCGGCCTCGAATTCACCCGCGCACTTGCCGGCGCGCCGGTGCGCATCACCATGATCGATAGGCGCAATCATCACCTCTTTCAGCCGCTGCTCTACCAGGTGGCGACGACGGCCCTGGCCACCTCCGAAGTGGCTTGGCCGATCCGCCATCTCCTGCGCAGGCGCAAGGACGTGACGACGCTGCTTGCCACTGTGACTGGCATCGACCGCACCGGCAAGCGGGTGCTGCTGCAGGACGGCGGCACGGTCGCTTACGACACGCTGGTGCTGGCCACCGGCGCGCGGCACGCCTATTTCGGCCATGACGAATGGGAGCCATTCGCCCCGGGCCTGAAGACGCTGGAGGACGCCACGACCATTCGACGGCGTATTCTTTTGGCTTTCGAGCAGGCCGAGCGGGAAACCGATCCCGCCCAGCGCCAGGCATTGCTGACGCTGGCGATCGTCGGCGGCGGGCCGACCGGCGTGGAATTGGCCGGCACCATTGCCGAACTGGCGCACGACACGCTGCGCGGCGAGTTCCGCAACATCGACACGCGGCAGACGCGTGTGGTGCTGATTGAGGCCGGCGACCGCGTTCTTGCCAATTTCGCGCCGGAACTCTCCGATTATGCAATGAAGGCGCTCGAACGGCTCGGCGTGACCGTCGAACTCGGCCGAGCGGTTACGCGCTGCGATGCTGAGGGTGTCGTCTTCGGCGACAGGCATTTGCCGGCCAGGACAATTCTTTGGGCGGCGGGCGTAGCCGCTTCGCCGGCCGCCGAATGGCTCGGCGCGGCAGCGGACCGCGCGGGCAGAGTGCTTGTCGAGCCCGACCTGAGTGCGCCGGGAAACCCGGAGATTTTCGTCATCGGTGACGCAGCGCACGTCCTGCGGCCGGATGGCCGGCTGGTGCCGGGCGTCGCGCCCGCCGCCAAGCAGCAGGGACGGCACGTCGCCACGGCGATCAAGGCAAGGCTTGCCGGTGACGCGACACCGCGTCCTTTCAGCTACAGGCATGACGGCGATTTGGCGACGATAGGCAAGCGCGCGGCGGCCATCGATTTCGGCTGGATCAAGCTTACCGGCCGGCTTGCCTGGTGGCTATGGGGCTTGGCGCATATTTACTTCCTGATCGGCTTTCGTAACCGGCTTGCGGTTTCCCTGAGTTGGCTATGGATCTACTTCACCGGTCAGCGCAGCGCGCGGCTGATCACCCAGGGCGACGACGATAAGGGCTGATTGTTCGCTGCCGGACATTCATCGGCGCGTCACCTCCTCTTGATGGAATCGGCTTCTGGACTCGGCTGGATTTCGGCGCGAAGCTTTGCTTCGGGCAGGACTTGTCACGTCGTGGAAGGAAGAGAGAACGAATGTCCCAATTGCGCCACCTCGTCTCACGCCGCGATTTCCTCGCCGGCGTTGCCGCCAGCGGAGCGCTGATCATGCTGCACCCGTTCTCCGCCCGGGCTCAAGCCAATCAGGCGCATCTGAGGATTATGGAGACGACCGACATCCACGTGAATGTGCTGCCTTACGACTACTACGCCGACAAAGCTAACGACACGATGGGGCTGTCGCGAACGGCATCGTTGATTGAAGCCGTGCGCAAGGAAGCAACCAACGCGATGCTGATCGATAATGGCGACCTTCTGCAAGGCAACCCGATGGGCGACTACATCGCCTACGAGAGGGGGATGAAGGATGGCGATCTGCATCCGGTCATGAAGGGCATGAACCTGCTCGGCTACGAATGCTCGACGCTCGGCAACCACGAGTTCAACTATGGCCTGTCGTTCATGGACAAGGTGCTGGCCGGTGCCAATTTCCCGTTTGTCTGCGCGAACCTGATCCGCGGCACGGAGCTCGCCGCGAACCCGCGCGACGACAAGCTTTATCTCAAGCCTTACGTCATCCTCGAAAGGAACATCAAAGACGGGTCGGGCGCCGAGCAACCGATCAGGATCGGCATCATCGGCTTCGTGCCGCCGCAGATCATGGTCTGGGACCTGAAAAACCTCGAGGGCAGCGTCAAGACGCGCGACATCGTCGAGGCGGCCAAGGCGTGGGTGCCGCAAATGAAGGAAGAAGGCGCCGACATCGTCATTGCGCTCTCCCATTCCGGCATCGATGTGAAGCAAAGCGACATGATGGAGAATGCCTCCTTCTTCGTTGCCGGTGTCGAAGGTATCGATGCGGTGTTCACCGGCCACCAGCATCTGGTCTTCCCCGGCAAGAAGGACTTTCAGTCGCTGGACGCCGTCGATACGGCGAAAGGCACATTGCAAGGCAAGCCCGCCGTCATGGCCGGCTTCTGGGGCTCGCACATGGGGCTGATCGATCTGTTGCTGGAGCGCGACGGATCGACGTGGAAAATCGTTTCGACGACCTCTGAGGCCAGGCCGATTTTTGAGCGGGTCGACAAGACGAACAAGCCGACCGTCGCGGACGACCAGCGCATCGTCGACGCGCTCAAACAGGACCACGAGGCGACGCTTGCCTATGTGCGCCGGCCGGTCGGCAAAACCTCGGCGCCGCTCTATTCCTATTTTGCGCTGGTCGCCGACGATCCATCGGTGCAGATCGTCAGCCAGGCGCAGACCTGGTACTTGAAGGACATCCTGAAG
Source organism: Mesorhizobium sp. M0408 (assembly GCF_040321495.1). Taxonomy (NCBI): domain Bacteria; kingdom Pseudomonadati; phylum Pseudomonadota; class Alphaproteobacteria; order Hyphomicrobiales; family Phyllobacteriaceae; genus Mesorhizobium; species Mesorhizobium sp. M0408. Next base: position 26,585 of record NZ_JAMYRO010000013.1, read on the forward strand.
AACACAGAGTGGAAGGATATGCCGCTGTTGTCGGCGGCGGCACCGTTCAAGGCGGGCGGGCGCAACGGCGCCGACTATTACACCGACGTGCCGGTGGGCGATATCGCCATCAAGAACGTCGCCGACCTCTACCTCTATCCAAACACGGTGCGCGCCGTCGAAATCACCGGGGCAGAGGTGAAGGAATGGCTGGAAATGTCGGCCGGCATCTTCAACCGGATCGAACCGGGCAAAGCCGACCAGGCGCTCATCAACACCGACTTCCCGTCTTATAATTTCGACGTGATCGACGGCGTCACATACAAGATCGATCTGTCGCAGCCACCGAAATATGATTCGAAGGGCGGGCTGGTGAATGCTGGCTCGACCCGCATCATTGACTTGATGTTCGACGGCAAACCAATTGGCCCCATGCGGAAATTCGTCGTCGCCACCAACAACTACCGAGCCGGCGGCGGGGGCAATTTCCCGGAGATCAATGCCTCGAAGATCATCTACGAAGCGCCCGACACCAACCGCGACGTGATCGTGCGCTATATCGTCAGCGAAGGCACCATCAACCCGTCGGCGGATGCTAACTGGTCGTTTGCGCCGCTGCCGGAAACCAGCGTCGTGTTCGAGACCGGCGCCAAGGCGAGAGAGTTTATTGCGCAAGTGAAGTCGCTGAAGATCGAGCCGGCGGGCGAGGGCGAAGCGGGGTTTTCCAAGTACCGCATCACTCTTTGAGGCGAGGATTTGAGCGTCGGCTCCAACTGTCTCAGGGTTAAGACAGTGTGCCGATACGGCCAATCCGTTTGAGACAGGGGGCCTCTTCAAGCAGGTGGTGCGAAACGCCGCTTGACGGCAGGCATGACCAGATCCAGCGCGTCCGTCGAAATCCCACCGGAATAATCGTGTGGCAGTTGGTCGATCGAGGCGGGAAGCGGTCGTCGAAGCCGAGCGGGGTTATCTTTCCAAGGCGCCCTGCAGCGGTAGCGCCATTCTGGCCAGCAAGCATCGCAGCGGACAGACCAAAGGCCGTTAAATTCGGGGAGAGTCCCAGCAGGGCCGGAATCGCTATGGTTGCAACCGTCCATATGCGCTAGTTTTAGTCATGCGTTATGTCATCGTCATCACGACCGTCACCTTTTTCCTGATCTGGGACGGCATTTACAACCAAGGCCGCTACCTCGACAGGACGGTCAGGGAGGTGACCCGCATCGTGCACTATGTAACCAGCATGGTGTAGTTTCTCTTCGCTGCTACGGTTCGCAGACGCGACAAACCTGCCGATTGACGGCACGCTCCCGCTGACACAAAAGAACGCCGGTCCAACGGTCGAGGAGGCTGGGTTGATCCGGCATATCGTTTTCTTCAGCGCACGGCACAAAGCGGATGTCGAGGCAGTGCGCACGGGCCTCCTGGCGCTTGGCAAGATACCTCATTCGCGTCATTTCGAGGTAACGCTCAACACCAAGGTCGACCCGCTCTCGGATGAGATCGATGTGGTCGTCTACGCCGAGTTCGAGGACGAAGCGGCGCTCGCCGCCTACAAGGCGCATCCGCTCTATGCAGAGACGACCAGCCGGGTCAAACCTCTGCGCGAATTGCGTTATTCGGCCGACATCGTTGCAAGTTGACGAGCCGCCGTCCCCTACGGGCTGAGGTGGTCTTGCCGCTGAGACGTCGGCCAAGCCCTTGAACCATTTTCAGGAATGAGGCACATCGCGCGGGACATGACCGAGAACACCCCCGCAAGGCCTCATCCGCTCGATCACCTGGTGCTGCCGACAGCGAGCCTCGATGTTGCGCGGGCGCGCTTGACCTCGCTCGGCTTTACCGTTGCGCCGACAGGTATCCACCCTTTCGGAACGGAAAACTGCTGTGTCTTCCTCACCGACGGCACCTATCTCGAGCCGCTCGCTGTCGCCGACAGACAGACTGTGGCAACGGCGATCGCGAACCGCAATGTCTTTGTCGGGCGTGATCTCACTTATCGCGAAAAAAACGGCGATGAAGGATTTTCTGCCGTGGCGCTGGGCACCGACAGCGCCGCCGCGGACCACGCGCGCTTCATCGAAGCCGAACTGTCGGCGGGAGACATGCTCAGTTTTTCGCGCGCCTTCGCTGATGCGACAGGAAAGAGCGACACCGCATCGTTCAAACTGGCCTTCGCGGCTACAGGCAAGACAACGGACGCTTTTCTCTTCGCCTGCGAGCGGATCAATGCGCCGAACGTCGACCGTACTGCGTTGCAGGCCCACGCCAATGGCGCAACCGGCATTGTCGAAATCGTGGCAGTCAGTGGCGAACCTTTCGAACAAGGCCATTTGATTTCGATCGTAGCCGGAATCGAGGCGCAGGGCGGCGGCACTGTCTATGAGTTGCCGAATGCCGTCGTGACCGTTCTGGATCCTGCAGCCTATTCGGCACGCTTTGGCATTCCTGCCGAGGCGCAATCTGAACTCCGCTTTGCTGGGATCGTCTTTTCGATTAGGCATGGCGATGCCGTCGCCAAGTTGCTTGCAGCCAATTCCGTCGAACACCACATGCGCGGCGGTGATACCATCGTGCCGCCGGCGCCAGGGCAGGGCGCAGCCTTCATTTTCCGGGAGATCGCATGAACAAGCTCAATCCCCTGATGCCGAACTCTTCCGTTGCGGTCGGCAAGGTCATTTTCGGCAACAGCGCGCCCCTGTCGCTGATCGCCGGTCCATGCCAGTTGGAATCGCGGCAGCACGCTTTCGACATGGCCGGTGCGCTAAAGGAACTGACCGAAAGGCTCGGCATTGGGCTCGTCTACAAGACCAGTTACGACAAGGCCAATCGCACCTCGCTTGGCGGCACGCGCGGTGCGGGACTTGAAGCGGCAATGCCGATCTTCGACGATTTGCGCAAGAATTTTTCGCTGCCGATCCTGACTGACGTCCATACCGAGGAACAATGCGCGATCGTCGCGCCGCATGTTGATATCCTGCAGATTCCTGCCTTCCTTAGCCGGCAGACCGATTTGCTGATTGCTGCGGCAAGAACCGGCAAGGTGGTCAATGTGAAGAAGGGGCAATTCCTCGCGCCGTGGGACATGAAGAACGTCGTCGCCAAGATCATCGGCTCCGGCAACGCCAATGTCTTGGTCACCGAGCGCGGCGCATCCTTTGGTTACAACACCCTGGTGTCCGACATGCGGGCGCTGCCGATCATGGCCGAGATCGGCGCGCCGGTGATTTTCGATGCCACCCATTCCGTGCAGCAGCCGGGTGGGCAGGGCGGTTCGTCTGGAGGTGACCGGCGCTTTGTCGAGACGCTGGCGCGCGCGGCCGTCGCGGTTGGCGTAGCCGGCGTCTTCATCGAGACGCACCAGGACCCCGACAACGCGCCTTCCGACGGTCCCAACATGGTGCCGCTGAAGGATCTTCCCGCATTGCTTGAACGGCTGATGGCGTTCGATCGCATCGCCAAAAGCGTGGGTTGAACCAGCAGTTGCGCCACAGCAGCGCGGCCAAGAAAACTTTGAAGAATTTCGAACCCGCCTGGAACCTTAGCCCGCGGCCCTCATTGTCAAAATCTAATGTCAACGACGACGAGGAGCACACCATGACGACCCAGACGGGACACACCGAAGCCATCGCCGCTTCGCGGGTTATCGGCACATCGGTCTACAATACGGAAGGCACTCATATCGGCGACATCGAGGATGTCATGCTCGACAAACTGTCGAACGGAATCATGTTTGCCGTGATCGGTTTTGGCGGATTTCTCGGCATCGGCGAGAAATACCACGCCATTCCGTGGGCGAGCCTTGACTATGATGAGAACAAGGGCGGCTATGTCGTGCCGTTCACCAAAGACCAGCTGATGGCCGCTCCTTCCTATTCGATCAACGAGCTGACCGGCGCCGACGGCGAGGCCGCGCGTGACGCCTCATACAACTACTACAAGGTCGAGCCTTACTGGCACTGACCTTACTGGCACTGACTAAGTCTCCTGGAATCAAAAAGGCCCCCGGGAAATCGGGGGCCTTCGATGTGGCGGGATGCTACTGCGCAATCTGCACGGCCGGCAAAGGCGACGATCCCTGCGGGGGTTGCTGATTGTCGCACGACGTCAGGAACGCAGCCGCGATCAGGAACAAACTCACAATACCGCTCAACTGGGACATGGCGAAACTCCTCCTGTTTCGCCCCGCGCGACAACAGCCATAAACCAGAAACCGGCATGCCGCGTATGACAAATGATGACAGCGCTTCGTGCTTCGTGAATCCCGTAGCGCACGGGCAATATTTGCAAGTGCCCCGATTGCGTTTTGCGGCGCTTTGGCTAAGAGGTGCGCGACGCTTCAATCGATCAATCGGGGACATCGCAATGACGGCCATCATCGACATTGTCGGGCGTGAAATCCTGGACAGCCGCGGAAATCCGACCGTCGAGGTCGACGTCGTGCTCGAAGACGGCTCGATGGGTCGCGCCGCGGTGCCGTCCGGCGCCTCGACCGGCGCGCATGAGGCGGTCGAACTGCGCGATGGCGGCCCCCGCTATCTCGGCAAGGGCGTGCTCACGGCGGTCGAGGCGGTGAACGGCGAGCTGTTCGAGGCGATCGGCGGCATGGAGGCAGAGAATCAGATCCATATCGACCAGACCATGATCGAGCTCGATGGTACGCCCAACAAGAGCCGGCTCGGCGCCAATGCCATCCTCGGCGTGTCGCTGGCTGTGGCCAAGGCCGCGGCCGAAGCGGCCGACCTGCCGCTCTATCGTTATGTCGGCGGCACCAAGGCCCATGTGCTGCCGGTGCCTATGATGAACATCATCAATGGCGGCGCGCATGCCGACAACCCGATCGATTTCCAGGAATTCATGATCCTGCCGATCGGCGCGCCGACGCTGCGCGACGGCGTGCGCTGGGGCTCGGAGATCTTTCATACGCTGCGAAAGAAGCTGAAGGACGCCGGCCATAACACCAATGTCGGCGACGAGGGCGGCTTTGCCCCCAACCTGAAGAGCGCGCCGGCCGCGCTCGACTTCATCATGGAATCGATCGAGCAGGCTGGCTTCAAGCCCGGCGAGGAGGTTGCGCTAGGCCTCGACTGCGCGGCGACCGAATTCTTCAAGGATGGCAACTACGTCTATGAAGGCGAGAGGAAAACCCGCGACCCGAAGGCGCAGGCCAAATATCTAGCCAAACTCGCTGCCGACTACCCGATCATCACCATTGAGGACGGCCTGGCCGAGGATGACTGGGACGGTTGGAAAATACTGACTGATCTCATCGGCAAGCAAACGCAGCTGGTTGGCGACGATCTGTTCGTCACCAACACGGCGCGGCTGCGCGACGGCATCCGCATGGGTGTCGCCAATTCGATCCTGGTCAAGGTCAACCAGATCGGCTCGCTTACCGAAACGCTCGACGCCGTCGAGACCGCGCACAAGGCCGGCTATACCGCGGTGATGTCGCACCGCTCGGGCGAGACCGAGGATTCGACCATCGCCGACCTCGCCGTTGCCACCAATTGCGGGCAGATCAAGACGGGCTCGCTGTCGCGCTCGGATCGCATGGCCAAGTACAACCAGCTTATCCGCATTGAGGAGGAGCTCGGCAAGCAGGCGCGATATGCCGGCAAGTCGATCGTGAAAAGCTGATTTCGAGAGAAAATCCGTGGCGACGAGGGCGGGGACATTCCCGCCCTTTTTTGCTTCCAGGCTCTGAATCCAACAGGCTGTAACCGTCCATTAAGCACAATCGGGCGACAAAGGCGGCGTAGAGGATTCGGACCATGTGGACACGCCAGCACAAGCAAAGAAACACCGGCCGGCTGATCATCCCCTCGCTCTGCGTGGTGTTCCTGACTTATTTCGGTTTCCATGCCTATCATGGCGAGTTCGGCATCTATTCCAAGTATCAGCTCGAAGCTGAGACTGCCGAATTGCAGGGCAGGCTCGATGCCGTCAGGGCGCGCCGGATCGATCTCGAGCGCCGCGTTCAGCTGATGCATGAGGGCACGCTGGAGAAGGACATGCTGGACGAGCAGGCGCGCAAGGCGCTTAATCTGTCCCACGCCGACGAGATCACCATCATGCTGCCGGTCGCAAGATAACCTGATCTCAGTTAATCAGCGATATTTGCAATGATTTTAATTGCTTAGATGCATGACAGCCATGCGTTTTCGGCATGGCGAAAGCCTTCCCTGCATGTTAGCCTGCCTCAAATCGGTGGGAGAACTGATCTCCCTCGCTGTCCGCCAAGAGACGCCAACAGGGAGTGATGCATGGCCACCGCCACCAGAAAAGCGCCTGCCAAATCCAAATCAGACGGCAAGATGCCGGGCCTTTCCACCCCGAAGCCTGTTGAATTCACCAAAGACCAGGAGCTTGCCGCCTACCGGCACATGCTGCTCATCCGCCGCTTCGAGGAAAAGGCCGGCCAGCTTTACGGAATGGGCTTCATCGGCGGTTTCTGCCACCTCTACATCGGCCAGGAAGCGGTCGTTACCGGCATGAAGATGGCGCTGATCGACGGCGACCAGATGATCACCGCCTATCGCGACCATGGTCATATGCTGGCCATGGAGTTGTCACCGCGCGGCGTCATGGCCGAACTGACCGGGCGCCGTAGCGGCCTGTCGAGAGGCAAGGGCGGCTCCATGCACATGTTCTCCAAGGAGAAGCATTTTTACGGCGGCCACGGCATCGTCGGCGCGCAAGTGTCGCTCGGCACCGGCATTGCCTTCGCCAACCGCTATCGCGGCAACAACAATGTGACGCTGACCTATTTCGGCGATGGCGCGGCGAACCAGGGCCAGGTCTACGAAAGCTTCAACATGGCCTCGCTGTGGAAGCTTCCGGTGATCTACATCATCGAGAACAACCGCTACGCCATGGGCACCTCGGTCTCGCGCTCGTCGGCCGAGACGGATTTCTCGCACCGCGGCGCGTCCTTCAAGATTCCAGGCATCCAGGTCGACGGCATGGATGTGCGCGCTGTAAAGGCAGCCGGCGACCTCGCCGCCGAATGGTGCCGCGCCGGCAACGGGCCGCTCATTCTCGAAATGCAGACCTATCGTTACCGCGGCCATTCGATGTCGGATCCGGCAAAATACCGCTCCAAGGAAGAAGTGCAGAAAATGCGCTCCGAACGTGACCCGATCGAGCAGGTCAAAGCGCGGCTGCTCGACAAGAAATGGGCAAGCGAGGACGAGCTCAAGGCCATCGACAAGGAAGTCCGCGACGTTGTCGCCGACGCCGCAGAATTTGCCCAGAACGACGCGGAGCCGGATCCGTCCGAGCTCTGGACCGACATCGTACTTTAACGAGAGGGCAAGGACATGCCGATCGAAATTCTCATGCCCGCCCTCTCGCCGACCATGGAAGAGGGTAATGTTTCCAAGTGGTTGAAGAAAGAGGGCGACAAGGTCGCGGCGGGTGACGCCATTGCCGAGATTGAGACCGACAAGGCAACGATGGAAGTCGAAGCCGTGGACGACGGCACGCTTGCCAAGATCGTGGTTCCTGCCGGCACCGAAGGTGTCAAGGTCAACACGCTGATCGCTGTGCTGGCCGTCGATGGCGAAGACATCGACGAGGCAGGCGAAGGTATCGGCGAGGAGGCTGTTGAGGCGCAAGCAGCAGCGCCCGCTGCCGCTCCGGCCCCCGCGGCTGCTGCGGCCAAGAGCGAAGCGGCAGCACCTGTTGCCGCTGCGCCCAGGTTGGAAATTGCCGCCGATCCGGACATCCCGGCCGGCACCGAAATGGTCTCGACCACAGTGCGTGAAGCCTTGCGCGACGCAATGGCGGAGGAAATGCGCCGCGACGGCGACGTCTTCGTCATGGGCGAGGAAGTCGCCGAGTACCAGGGCGCCTACAAGATCACACAGGGCCTGTTGCAGGAATTCGGTCCGAGACGCGTGGTCGACACGCCGATCACCGAGCACGGCTTTGCCGGCGTTGGTGTTGGCGCGGCGATGGCCGGCCTGAAGCCGATCGTCGAATTCATGACCTTCAACTTCGCCATGCAGGCGATCGACCAGATCATCAATTCAGCCGCCAAGACGCTCTACATGTCCGGCGGCCAGATGGGCGCCCCGATCGTCTTTCGCGGCCCGAACGGCGCTGCTGCCCGCGTCGCCGCGCAGCATTCGCAGTGCTATGCCGCCTGGTACAGCCATATTCCTGGATTGAAGGTGGTGATGCCTTATACCGCCGCCGACGCCAAGGGTCTGCTCAAGGCGGCGATCCGCGACCCGAACCCGGTCATCTTCCTCGAGAACGAAATCCTCTACGGCCACTCCTTCGACGTGCCGAAGATGGACGATTTCGTGCTGCCGATCGGCAAGGCGCGCATTCACAAATCCGGCAAGGACGTGACCATCGTCTCGTTCGGCATCGGCATGACCTACGCGCTCAAGGCGGAGGCGGAGTTGCGCGGCATGGGCATCGATGCCGAGATCATCGACTTGCGCACCATCCGCCCGCTCGACTTCGACACCATCGTCGCCTCGGTCAAAAAGACCAATCGCCTCGTGGTGGTCGAGGAAGGCTTTCCGCAGAACTCGGTCGGCGACCATATCGCCAATCAGGTCTCGCAGCGCGCCTTCGATTTCCTCGATGCACCGGTCATTACAATTGCCGGCAAGGACGTGCCGATGCCCTATGCGGCGAACCTCGAAAAGCTGGCGCTGCCCAATGTCGGCGAGGTCGTCGAGGCGGTCAAAGCCGTCACGTATCGCTGAGCAGGGCGGGAGGACAAAATGCCGATCAACATCACCATGCCGGCGCTGTCGCCCACAATGGAAGAGGGCAATCTTTCCAAGTGGCTGGTCAAGGAAGGCGATAAAGTTTCGCCCGGCGACGTGATTGCCGAGATCGAGACCGACAAGGCGACGATGGAAGTCGAAGCCGTCGACGAGGGCACGGTCGCCAAGCTGGTGGTTCCGGCCGGCACAGAAGGCGTCAAGGTCAATGCGCTGATCGCGGTGCTGGCTGCCGAGGGCGAGGATGCTGCTTCTGCCGCCAAAAGCGGTGATGGCGCTGCGCCGGCCAAGGCTGAGGCTCCGAAAGCGGAAGCCCCCAAAGCTGAAACATCAAAGCCCGAAGCGTCGAAGCAGGAGCCTGCCGCACCTGCGCCTAAGGCGGAAGCGGTGCCGGTCGCCAACGGCCACGCAAGCGGTGAGCGCATCTTCGCCTCGCCGCTGGCCCGGCGCATTGCCAGGGAAGCCGGCGTCGATGTCGCGGCGCTGACAGGCTCCGGCCCCCGCGGCCGCGTAGTAAAGGCCGATGTCGATGCCGCAATTTCCAGTGGCGGCGCCAAGGCGGCACCAGCAGCAAAAGCGGCGCCCGCCGGCGCTCCGGCACCTGCGGCCGCAGCACCCAAGGCGATGTCGGACGAGCAGGTGCTCAAACTGTTTGCCGAAGGCTCCTACGAGCTGATCCCGCACGACAATATGCGCAAGACCATTGCGAGGCGGCTGGTCGAAGCCAAGACCACCATCCCGCATTTCTATCTGACGCTCGACTGCGAGCTCGACGCACTTCTGGCCCTGCGCACGCAGATCAATGCGGCCGCGCCGGTGAAGAAGACCGAGAAGGGCGAAACGCCGGCCTACAAGCTGTCGGTCAACGACATGGTCATCAAGGCTCTTGCCATGGCGCTGATGGCGGTTCCGGATGCCAATGCGTCGTGGACAGAAAACGCCATGATCAAACACAAGCACGCCGATGTCGGCGTTGCCGTATCGATCCCCGGCGGCCTGATCACCCCGATCATCCGGCGTGCTGACGAAAAGACGATGTCCGTCATCTCCAACGAGATGAAGGATCTTGCCGGCCGCGCCCGCAGCCGCAAGCTGAAGCCGGAAGAATATCAGGGCGGCACCACGGCGGTGTCCAATCTCGGCATGTTCGGCATCAAGGATTTTTCTGCCGTCATCAACCCGCCGCATGCGACGATCCTTGCGGTCGGCGCCGGCGAGCAACGCGCAGTGGTCAAGAACGGCGAGATCAAGATCGCCACAATCATGTCGGTGACGCTGTCGACCGATCACCGCGCCGTCGACGGTGCGCTCGGCGCCGAGCTGCTCGTCGCCTTCAAGCGTATGATCGAAAATCCAATGGGCATGCTGGTTTAAGAGAAGGGAAACAGGGCGGTGCGGAAATTCTTCACCAGCCTTTTTGCCTTCTTTCTTTCCGGTTTGGCCGGCGGATTGGTGGTGCAGTGGCTCGCCGTCGCCACCAAGGCCGACGTGGAGTACATCCTTGTATTCATGATCTCGGCTCTCGTCACCATCTTCGCGACGCTCGCATTCTTCATCGCACAATTCATGTCGGACCCACGACGGGCAACAAAACTGACCGCGACCATAGGGGTAGCATCTTTTGTGCTCGTTGGAGTTTCCCTGATCGGCTGGACTTTCTCCCAGCCGCCGGGCAAGCGCGAGTGGTCGGGCGATCTTCCTATCGTCGCCGGTCTCGTCCTGCCAGGCATCGCTACGGTGCTGGTCCAGTGGCTTTTCGTGCGCTGGCGATTGGCGCGCTCGCAACCAGGTTTCGGCGGGGCAGGCACATGAAGACGGTCCTCTGCTACGGCGATTCGCTTACCTGGGGCTATGACGCGGCAAACCTCGGCCGGCATCCGCTGGAAGATCGCTGGCCGAGCGTGCTGCAGGCGGCATTGGGCAGCGGCGTCGAGGTCATCGCCGAAGGCCTGAATGGCCGAACCACCGCCTTTGACGATCACTTGGCCGGAGCGGACCGCAATGGCGCAAGGCTGTTGCCAACAATCCTGACGACGCATGCGCCGATCGACTTGATCGTCATCATGCTCGGCGCCAACGATATGAAGCCGTGGATTCACGGTAATCCGGTCGCGGCCAAACAAGGTATGCAACGCCTGATCGATATCGTGCGCGGTCATGATTACCCGTTCGATTGGCCGGCGCCGCAGATCCTGATCGTCGCGCCGCCCGTAGTCAGCCGCACGGAAAACGCCGAGTTCAAGGAAATGTTCGCCGGCGGCGATGACGCGTCAAAGCGGCTGGCGCCGCAATATTCCGCCCTTGCCGACGAGGCCGGCTGCGGCTTCTTCGATGCCGGCACGGTGGCCAAAACCACGCCGCTCGACGGCGTCCACCTGGACGCGGAAAACACGCGGAACGTCGGGCAAGCGCTGGCGCCGCTCGTGCGCCTCATGTTGGAATTGTGAAGGAGAAAGCCGTGGCTGAGAACTACGACGTCATCATCATCGGCTCCGGCCCCGGCGGCTATGTCACTGCAGTGCGTTCGGCCCAGCTTGGCTTCAAGACGGCGATCGTCGAGCGCGAGCACTTGGGCGGCATCTGCCTCAACTGGGGCTGCATTCCGACCAAAGCGCTGCTGCGCTCCGCCGAGATCATGCACTATTCGGATCATCTGAAGGACTACGGCCTGAAGATCGATGGCAAGGTCGGCGTCGACACAGCCGCCGTCGTCGATCGCTCGCGAAAGGTCTCGCTGCGGCTCAACGGCGGCGTCGGCTTCCTGATGAAGAAGAACAAGGTCGACGTCATCTGGGGCGAAGCCAAGCTGACCAAACCTGGCGAGATCGTCGTGTCGAAATCGTCGAAGAAGCCGATGGAGCCGCAGCCGCCGGCGCCCAAGGGCGTCAAGGGCGAGGGCACCTATAGCGCCAAGCACATCATCCTGGCGACCGGCGCCAGGCCGCGCGCGCTGCCCGGCATCGAGCCTGACGGCAAGTTGATCTGGACCTATTTCGAGGCGATGGTGCCGAAAGAGATGCCGAAATCGCTGCTGGTGATGGGCTCGGGCGCCATCGGCATCGAGTTCGCCTCGTTCTACCGCACCATGGGCGCCGAGGTGACGGTGGTCGAACTGCTGCCGGCTGTGATGCCGGTCGAGGACGCCGAGGTCTCGAAATTCGCGCAGAAGCAGTTCGAGAAGCAGGGCATGAAGATCATCTTAGAAGCCAAGGTGACCAAGGTCGAGAAGGGCACTAACTCGGTCACCGCGCATGTCGAGATGAAGGACGGCAAGGTCGAGAAGATCACCGCCGACCGCATGATCTCGGCCGTCGGCGTACAGGGCAACATCGAGAATCTCGGCCTCGAGGCGCTCGGCGTGAAGACCGAACGCGGCTGCGTCGTCGTCGACGGCTACGGCAAGACCAACGTGCCCGGCATCTATGCCATCGGCGATGTCGCCGGACCGCCGATGCTCGCCCACAAGGCCGAGCATGAGGGCGTGGTGTGCGTGGAAAAGATCGCCAATTTCCCCGGCGTGCATGCCATTGACAAGCTGAAGATCCCGGGCTGCACCTATTGCAATCCGCAAGTCGCCTCGGTCGGACTGACGGAAGCCAAAGCGAACGCCGATGGCAAGGACATCCGCGTCGGCCGCTTCCAGTTCGCCGCAAACGGCAAGGCGATTGCGCTCGGCGAGGACCAAGGCTTCGTCAAGACCATTTTCGACAAGAAGACCGGCCAGTTGCTGGGTGCCCACATGGTCGGCGCAGAAGTAACCGAACTGATCCAGGGCTTCGTCGTGGCGATGAATCTGGAGACCACCGAGGAAGAGCTGATGCACACGATCTTCCCGCACCCGACGCTGTCGGAGATGATGAAGGAGAGTGTACTCGACGCCTATGGCCGCGCACTGAATGCATGATAAATTAGTTGGGCGAGTCTCACACGGAAGACACAAAGGAACTCGACGGCAGAGCAATTCGTTTCGCAGGCATCATCCATCATACAAGGAGAGGGCATATGGAAATGAACGGCGTGGGCTGGGTTGCAGCCATCATCATCGGCGGCCTGGCGGGATGGCTCGCCGAGATGGTCATGAAGAGCAATACCGGCATCCTCATGAACATCGTTCTCGGCATTGTCGGCGCAATCGTGTTGAATGCCATCTTGCAGGCCCTGAACATCGGCATCTTCGGCGTCGGCTGGATCGCCTATCTGATCACCGGCTTCATCGGTGCCTGCATTCTGATTGCGGTCGGACGACTGGTACGCCGCTAACCTCTGTCGGCACTTGCTATGCGAAAAAGGCCACCGCGGCATGCGTGATCGCGGCCTTTTTCTTTTCGCCGAAAAGTCCTAGATGACGTGGGTAGAGCGAGCGCTGGACAAGCGCTTGCCAATGAGCCGGGTTTCACATGGTCACCGTCCTCGACACGATTGCCAATGCGCCGCGCCTGCGGCATCCCGAAAAGGCGCACAAGCCGGATCAGGACGTACTGCGCAAGCCTGACTGGATCCGCGTCAAGGCGCCGATGTCGAAAGGCTATGCCGAGACGCGCGAAATCGTGAAGTCTCACAAACTGGTGACGGTTTGCGAAGAGGCGGGCTGCCCCAATATCGGCGAGTGCTGGGAGAAGAAGCACGCCACCTTCATGATCATGGGCGACATCTGCACGCGGGCCTGCGCCTTTTGCAATGTCGCCACCGGCATCCCGACCGCACTCGATCCCGACGAGCCGGCGCGTGTCGCGCATGCGGTCAAGCAAATGGGCTTGAGCCATGTCGTCATCACCTCCGTCGATCGCGACGATCTCGCCGATGGCGGGGCCCAGCATTTTGCCGATGTCATCCGTGCGATCAGGGCAGCAACCCCGTCGACGACAATCGAAATCCTGACGCCCGATTTCCTGCGCAAGGACGGTGCACTGGAGATCGTCGTGGCGGCCAAGCCGGACGTTTTCAACCATAATCTCGAGACCGTTCCGTCGAACTATCTGACTGTTCGGCCGGGTGCGCGCTATTTCCACTCGATCAGGCTCTTGCAGCGGGTCAAGGAACTCGATCCCTCGATCTTCACCAAGTCCGGTATCATGGTCGGCCTTGGCGAGGAGCGGAACGAAATCCTGCAGCTGATGGACGATTTGCGTTCGGCCAATGTCGACTTCATGACCATCGGCCAATATCTGCAGCCGTCGAAGAAGCACCATCCGGTGATCCGCTTCGTCACGCCGGAGGAATTCAAGTCCTTTGAGACGATCGGCAGGACCAAGGGCTTCCTGCTGGTAGCGTCGAGCCCGCTGACGCGCTCGTCGCACCATGCCGGGGACGACTTTGCTAGGTTGCGCGCGGCGCGCGAAGCGTTTCTCAGGAAGTCCGCCTAACACACTGGTTTCATGCCACAATTCGAAGCCCATAGCCGCGTTGCGCATACGCCGGAACAGATGTTCGCTCTGGTTGCCGATATCGAATCCTATCCGCAATTCCTGCCGCTTTGCGAGGCACTTACGGTTCGTTCGCGCAAGGAACGCAACGGACGCACCCTGCTCATCGCGGACATGAGCATCGGCTACAAGGCGATCCGCGAGACTTTCACCACGCAGGTGCTGCTGAAGCCTGACGAGAACGCCATCGACGTCAAATACATCGACGGCCCGTTCAAATATCTCAGCAATGTCTGGCGCTTCGACCCGGCGGACGGCGGCGGTTGCAACGTCTGTTTCTTTATCGACTATGAGTTCAAGAGCCGCATTCTGGGTGCGCTCATGGGAACCATGTTCGACCGCGCCTTCCGCATGTTCTCCGAGGCGTTCGAGAAACGTGCCGAAATCATCTACGGCGCGCCATCGGCAGCCTGATCCGCGGCGAGCGCGCGTAGACCCAGTTCAAGCGCATGTCGGACCGTCTCCCGGCGGATGAAATCACGGCCCTTGTCGGCGAACAGCTGGCATTCGCTGACTACCGGCCGGCCAGCCACGGCAACGCCGAACCAGACCAGGCCGACAGGTTTTTCCGCAGAGCCGCCGTCCGGACCGGCGATGCCGGTCACCGCCAGGGCGAGCCCGGCCGGCGAATGCGTCAAGGCTCCGGCCGCCATCTCCACCGCAGTCTCGCGCGAGACCGCGCCGTGCGCCTCGAGCGTAGCGGCCGAGACGCCGAGCATCTCGGTCTTGGCCCGGTTGGAATAGGTGATGAAGCCGCGATCGACCACCGCGGAAGAGCCGGCGATGTCGGTCAGCGCGGCGATGATCATGCCGCCGGTGCAGCTCTCCGCCGTCGCCAGCATCATGCCGCGCTGCTGGCAGGCCTTAAGCAGGACATCTGCGAGACCGCTATTGCTCATTCAGGGACATCCCCTGGAAACACAACGCTGGCAGTCGCGATGGCCGCTATGCCTTCCTCACGGCCGACGAAGCCGAGCTTCTCATTGGTTGTCGCCTTGATCGAGATGCGATCGCGCGAAATTCGCAGCATTGCCGAAAGCGCTTCGGTCATGGCCTCGCGATGTGGGCCGACGCGCGGCGCCTCGCAGATCAGGGTGATGTCGGCGTTGGCAATGCGCCCGCCGCCCTCGCGCACCAGCTTCACCGCGTGTTCGACGAAGATGCGTGAAGCGGCCCCTTTCCACTGCGGGTCGGAGGGCGGGAAATGCGTGCCGATGTCACCGGCGCCGCAGGTGGCCAGCAGGGCGTCGGTCAAGGCGTGGAGACCGACATCGGCATCCGAATGGCCGGACAATTTCTTGCCGTGCGGAATAGCTACACCGCACAGGGTGACATGGTCGCCGGGCTCGAAGGCATGGACGTCATAGCCATTGCCGGTTCGGATGTCCGGAAAACGTGCCCCCCCGGAAAGCCGCTGATCCGCCATCGCAATATCCCTTGCCCAGGTCAGTTTGACATTGTCCGGCGAGCCGGGAACGATCTTCACCGGAATATGCGCCCATTCGGCGATTGCCGCATCGTCCGTGAAATCCGCTTTGCCCAGATGATGAGCCTTTTCGTGCGCAGCCAGGATCGGCCAGAACGGAAAGCCTTGCGGTGTCTGTGCGGCATGAAGCCCGGCCCTGGACACGGTTTCGCCGATCATGCCTTCGGCCGTTTCGCGCTTGAGCGTATCGGCAACGGGCAAGGCAGGCAGTGCTCCCTGGCGCTCGCCAATGGCGGCGATCGTGCGGTCTATCAGTTCCGCGTCGACAAACGGCCGAGCCGCATCATGGATCAGCACCCGGCCCGGCGCATGGCTTCTTAACGCCAGCAGTCCAAGCCGGACGGACTCCTGCCGTGACGTACCGCCGGTCACCGCGACGACACGGTCGGCGTTCGCACCCGCCGCACGGCGAAAAAGCGCGCCGTCGTCGGCATGGATAGCAACGACGACAGGTCCAATCTTCGGATGCGTCAGAAAGGCGTCGAGCGTGCGTGCGATAACGGCGCCGCCGCCAATCTGCTGGTACTGCTTCGGCCCATTGGCCTGTCCGGCGCGCGCGCCGCGGCCGGCGGCAACGATGACCACCGCGACCTTGTCGTCCGCAGCTTGCTTTTCGCTCACATCTCTCATGCCGAGACGCTTAGCGCATGATCCCGAAAAGTGGTATCGCTTTCGGAAGACCTAGGATTGATGCTATCCGGCGATCCTTTTTTTCCCAAATGCGCCTTAATGTCACGACATTGCGCGTTGCACATTGCCGTCGTTCTGGCTAGAGAATGTGCAGCAACCGAAGGTGCTTGGTTTTTGTGCATGCCTGATGTGACCAAATTGGCTTCGCCGCTGGATGTGGGTGGCGTGAGAATCCGCAACCGCGTGTTTCTCGCGCCGATGTCGGGCATCACCGACGAGCCGTTCCGGCAGCGCGCCCATGCCCATGGCGCCGGGCTGGTCGTGTCGGAAATGGTGGCGAGCGGTGAGCTTGCAAAGGGCAGGGCTGGCTCGGGCCTGCGCATCCGTCATTCCGGGCTGCCTGTCCACATGGTCCAGCTTGCCGGCCGCGAGGCGATGCACATGGCCGAGGGCGCGCGAATCGCGGTCGGCGAAGGCGCCGACATCATCGACATCAACATGGGCTGTCCGGCCAAAAAGGTGACGGGCGGCTATGCCGGTTCGGCACTGATGCGAGACCTCGACCACGCGCTGTCGCTGATCGAAGCGGTAGTCGCCGCGGTCGACGTGCCGGTCACGGTCAAAATGCGGCTCGGCTGGGACGAAGGCGCGCTCAACGCGCCGATGCTGGCGCGACGCGCCGAGCAGGCCGGGGTGATGATGGTGACGGTGCATGGCCGCACACGTTGCCAGTTCTATCAGGGCACGGCCGACTGGCGTGCCATCGCACGCGTCAAGCAGGCCGTCTCGATCCCTGTGGTTGCCAATGGCGATGTCGGCTCGCCGGCAGAGGCTGCGTCGATCCTTGACCAATCCGGCGCCGACGCGGTGATGATCGGCCGTGCGCACTATGGCGCGCCGTGGACCGCCGGCAGCATTGTAGCGGCCGCGCTGGCCGAGCCAGTATCCGGCATGCCGGAAAGCCCGCAAGCGCTGACCGATTACGTCATTGCCCATTACGAAGACATGCTGACGCTCTATGGCGTGGAAAGCGGATTGCGCCAGGCGCGCAAGCATCTCGGCTGGTATCTCGACCGCCACGCCGCCACAAGCGACGACCGGCGCAAGGCCATACTCACGTCTTTCGAGCCTGGGCGCGTCATTGCGTTGCTGCGCGACATGTTTTCAACCGCTCCCGAAGCGGCGAACCTGCGGAGTGCGGCATGAACGCCACCGTCACACAGAGCACGGATATGGCGGACGCCGCGCATATTGTGCTCAACACCATTCGTCGGCCGGTGATCATGGTCGATCCGCAAGGCTTCATCACCTTCGCCAATGCCGATGCCGAGGATTTTTTCCGTTCGAGCGCCACGATGCTCGCGCGCAACACGCTGCACAAGCTCATTCCTTTCGGCAGCCCGCTGCTGACGCTTGTCGACCAGGTGCGCGAGCGCCGGGCGCCAGTCAACGAATACCGGGTGGACGTGTCGTCGCCGCGGCTCGGCATCGAGAAGGTGGTCGATCTCTACGTCGCGCCTGTGACGGAATTTCCAGGCTCCGTCGTGGTAATGTTCCAGGAACGCTCAATGGCCGACAAGATCGACCGGCAGATGACGCATCGCGGTGCGGCGCGCTCGGTCACCGGCCTTGCCGCGATGCTTGCCCATGAGATCAAGAACCCGCTGTCCGGCATTCGTGGTGCCGCGCAGCTGCTTGAACTGTCGGCGTCCGACGAGGATCGCGCACTGACCAGGCTGATCACCGACGAGACCGACCGCATTGTCTCGCTGGTCGACCGCATGGAGGTGTTTTCGGACGAGCGGCCGATCGACCGCTACCCCGTCAACATCCATGTCGTGCTCGACCATGTCAAAGCAATCGCCAAGAACGGTTTTGCCAAGAGAATCAAGATATTAGAGGATTATGATCCATCATTGCCTCCGGTCTTTGCCAATCGCGACCAGCTCATCCAAGTGTTCCTCAATCTGGTAAAAAATGCCGCCGAGGCGATCGGCAGCGATCCGCAGGGCGAGATCATGCTGTCGACCGCCTTCCGCCCGGGCATCCGTGTTTCCGTGCCCGGAACGCAGGACCGCGTGTCGCTGCCATTGGAATTCTGCGTGCGCGACAACGGTTCGGGTGTCTCCGAGGATATCCTGCCGATCCTGTTCGATCCTTTCATCACCACCAAGCCGAACGGCTCCGGTCTCGGTCTGGCGCTGGTCGCAAAGATCGTCGGCGAGCATGGCGGCATCATTGAATGCGAATCGACGCCGCGCGGCACCACCTTCCGTATTCTGATGCCGGCGTGGAAAGAAACTCAGTTTGGCACCGACGACGACGGTGAAGGAGACCGCAAATGACCGTTCGCGGCAATATTCTCGTCGCTGACGACGATGCGGCCATCCGCACAGTCCTCAACCAGGCGCTTTCGCGCGTCGGCCACGACGTGCGTGTCACCTCCAATGCTTCGACGCTGTGGCGCTGGGTTGCGGCGGGCGAGGGCGATCTGGTTATCACCGACGTTGTCATGCCTGACGAGAACGCCTTCGACATGCTGCCGCGCATCAAGAAGGCGCGACCGGAACTGCCGGTCATCGTCATGAGTGCGCAGAACACGTTCATGACTGCGATCCGGGCCTCCGAAACCGGAGCCTATGAATATCTGCCGAAACCGTTCGACCTGACGGAGCTGCTCAACATCGTCAACCGCGCGCTTTCCGAGCCGCGGCGGCCCAAGATCGATACGCGTGCCGACGAGCCGCCTGAAACCATGCCGCTGGTCGGCCGCTCGGCGGCCATGCAGGACATCTACCGCATGCTGGCGCGCATGATGCAGACCGACCTGACGGTGATGATCTCGGGCGAATCGGGTACCGGCAAGGAACTGGTGGCGCGCGCGCTGCATGAATATGGCCGTCGTCGTGGTGGCCCCTTCGTCGCCATCAACATGGCGGCGATCCCACGCGACCTGATCGAATCGGAACTATTCGGGCACGAGAAGGGCGCCTTTACCGGCGCACAGAACCGCTCCACTGGCCGTTTCGAGCAGGCCGAAGGCGGCACGCTGTTCCTCGACGAGATCGGCGACATGCCGATGGAAGCGCAGACGCGGCTGCTGCGTGTGCTGCAGCAGGGCGAATACACCACGGTCGGCGGCCGCACGCCGATCAAGACTGACGTGCGCATCGTCGCTGCCACCAACAAGGACCTGCGCACGCTGATCAATCAGGGGCTTTTCCGCGAGGACCTGTTCTACCGCTTGAACGTTGTGCCGCTCAGGCTGCCGGCGCTGCGCGAGCGATCGGAGGACATTCCGGACCTCGTCCGGCACTTCTTCAAGCTCGGCGCCAGTGAAGGCCTGCAGACCAAGCGCATTTCCACCGGCGGCATCGAGCTGATGAAGCGCTACCCATGGCCGGGCAACGTGCGCGAACTCGAAAACCTCATCCGCAGGCTGGCTGCACTGTATTCGCAGGACGAGATTTCTGCCGAGATCATCGAGGCGGAGTTGAAGACCGGCGAAAGGCCTGTCGTTCCAGGTGGCGGCAACCTCATTCCCGATGACCTTTCCATCGGCCAGGCGGTGGAGCATTTCCTGCAACGCTATTTTGCCTCGTTTGCCGGCGACTTGCCCCCGGCCGGGCTCTATCAGCGAATCCTCTCCGAGGTCGAATACCCGCTGGTCCTCGCCTCGATGACCGCAACGCGCGGTAACCAGATCAAGGCTGCGGAATTGCTGGGGCTCAACCGCAACACGCTGCGCAAAAAGATTCGCGAACTCGGCGTCAACGTCTACAAATCGTCCAGGCAGGTCTAGACGAATCCCTTTACGAGCGCTTTCCAGGGGATCGATTGCCGAAAGATTTCCGTCTCGGCCACACTTGTTGCATAATCGCCACAATGCGTTGCATACATCCGACGCAATCACTGGCTCTAGACGGCGACATGGCCCTGCACGCACCGACACTGAGCAAATCGCTTTTCAGCAATACGGGCGCGCGAGACGGTCGCCGGCTGCTTGCGCTGCCGGGCGTGATCGCCGTTGCCGGTGCGCTGGTGACGGCGGCGATCTCCTTCGCCATTCTGGTCGGCGCGACGCCGATCACGCCCGACGCGAGGACGACGCTGGCGCTGATTGCGCTTAATGCGGCGTTCGTCCTGTTTCTGATCTTGCTGGTCGGCCGCGAGGTGCATCGCATCCTGATGGCACGACGGCATGGCAAGGCTGCGTCGCGCCTGCATGTGCGCATAGTGGCGATGTTTGCGCTGGTCGCCGCCATCCCCGCGATCATGGTGGCGATCATCGCGTCGATCACGCTCGACATCGGCCTCGACCGCTGGTTCGAGATCCGCACCAAAACGATCGTCAATTCGTCGTTGTCGATCGCTGACGCCTATGTGCAGGAAAACGCACGAAATCTTCAGGGCACGACGTTGTCGATGGCTTACGACCTCGACGCTTCGCGCACGCTTTACGGCCTCGATCGTACCGGTTTTCTCGACCTCATGAACAAGGAGGCGGTGGGACGCTCGCTGGCGCACGCAGCACTCATCAAGCCCGATGGTTCCTTCGTTATGAGCGCCAAGACCGACGCGGACTTTGCCATGCCGGAGCCGCCTGAGGGCGCCGTGGCAAGCGCTGCCGACGGCAAGCCGGTGCTGATAGAACCGCGCACCCGCAACATCATGGGTGCCATCGTCAAGCTGCGCGAGATCGACGGCCTCTATCTCTACACCATCCGCCTCGTCGATCCCGAGGTGATCAAGGCGCGGCAGATCGTCAAATCCAACACCGCCGAATATCGCGGTCTCGAAGACAATCGCCGCACCTCGCAAGTGGCTTTCGCGCTTCCCTATCTGTCGCTGACGCTGATCATCATCCTGTCCGCCATCTGGACCGGCATTGCGGTGGCCGACCGCCTGGTGCGGCCGATTCGTCAGCTCATCGGCGCGGCCGATGAGGTCGCTACCGGCAATCTCGACGTAGCCGTGCCTGTCCGCCCCTCCGACGGTGACGTCGCCTCGCTCGGCGACACCTTCAACAAGATGCTGATGGAGCTGAAATCGCAGCGCAACGAGATCCTGTCGGCCAAGGATTTGATCGACGAGCGGCGGCGCTTTTCGGAGGCGGTGCTTGCCGGCGTCACCGCCGGGGTCATCGGCGTCGATCCATATGGCATCGTCACCATCGTCAACCGTTCGGCCGAAACGATGCTGGCCATATCCGCCACGGCAGCGCTTGGGCAGAACCTTTCCGCCGTGCTGCCGCATGTCGGCCGCGTCTTCGAGATCGGCCGCAAATCGGGCAAGCCGGTCTATCGCGAACAGGTCACCTTCTATCGTGCCGGCACCGAACGGACCTTCAACGTGCAGATCACGATTGAAGCCGGCGACGACGGTTCGGAGGATAAATCCTACGTCGTGACAGTCGACGACATTACCGATCTGGTCCAGGCACAGCGTTCCTCTGCATGGGCCGACGTGGCGCGGCGCATCGCCCACGAGATCAAGAACCCGTTGACGCCGATCCAGCTTTCGGCCGAGCGCATCAAGCGCCGTTATGGCAAGGTCATCACCGAGGACCGTGAGGTTTTCGATCAATGCACCGACACCATCATCCGGCAAGTGGAGGACATCGGCCGCATGGTCGACGAGTTCTCGGCGTTCGCCCGCATGCCGAAACCGGAAATGAAGGCCATCGATCTGCGCGATTCGTTGCGCGAGGCCTCGTTCCTGGTCGAAGTGAGCCGCGCCGACATCACCTTCGAGCGCGTCTTCGGCAATGAGCCACTCAAAGGCACGTTCGACAGCCGGCTGATGGCGCAGGCGTTCGGCAACGTCATCAAGAATGCTGCCGAAGCCATCGACGGACTTGATGCAGAGGATCGTCCGCACGGCATAATCCGGATTCAAGCCGGGCGTCAGAATGGCGCGATTCGAATCGACGTCATCGACAACGGCAGGGGCTTGCCGCGCGAAAACCGGCAGCGCTTGCTCGAGCCTTACATGACGACACGCGAGAAAGGCACCGGGCTTGGCCTCGCTATCGTCAAGAAGATCGTGGAGGACCATGGCGGGCGACTCGAATTGCACGATGCACCAGCGGACTTCCACGATGGGCGGGGTGCAATGATCAGCATCATCCTGCCGGTTGCCGCCACCGTTCCGATACGCGGCGAGGGCAAGACGGAACACGAAAAAGAAACTGAAAAGGTCGGAAATGGCGTCTGATATTCTCATCGTCGATGACGAGGAAGACATCCGCGAACTCGTCGCCGGTATCCTGAGCGACGAAGGTCACGAAACACGCACGGCGTTTGATGCCGACAGCGCGCTGGCGGCGGTCGCCGACCGGGCACCCAGGCTGGTCTTCCTCGACATCTGGCTGCAGGGCTCGCGGCTCGATGGCCTGGCCTTGCTGGACGAGATCAAGACGATGCACCCGAACCTGCCGGTGGTGATGATCTCGGGCCATGGCAATATCGAAACGGCAGTCTCGGCCATTCGCCGCGGCGCCTATGATTTCATCGAAAAGCCATTCAAGGCCGACAGGCTGATCCTCATTGCCGAACGGGCGCTCGAAACCTCCAAATTGAGACGCGAGGTTTCGGATCTCAAGCTGCGCAGCGGCGAGACTTTCGACCTCATCGGCATGTCATCGGCAATGAGCCAATTGCGCCAGACCATCGAGCGCGTCGCGCCGACCAACAGCCGCGTCATGATTATCGGCCCCTCCGGCTCGGGCAAGGAACTGGCGGCGCGCGCCATCCACGCACTGTCGGCGCGCAAGAGTGCACCGTTTGTGACGCTGAGCGCCGCCAACATCACCCCAGAGCGTATGGAGATCGAGCTGTTCGGCACCGAATCGAACGGCGTCGAACGCAAGGTCGGCGCGCTGGAGGAAGCCCATCGCGGCATTCTCTACATCGATGAAGTGGCCGACATGCCGCGCGAGACGCAAAACAAGATCCTGCGCGTGTTGGTCGAACAGCAGTTCGAGCGGGTAGGGGGCACCAAGCGGGTCAAGGTCGACGTGCGCATCGTCTCGTCGACCTCGCAGAACCTGGAAGCCATGATCGCCGACGGCCGTTTCCGTGAGGACCTTTATCATCGCCTGGCCGTGGTTCCGGTCATGGTGCCGGGACTGGCCGAGCGTCGCGAGGACATTCCTTATCTGGTCGACAATTTCATGAAGCAGATCGCTCGCCAGGCCGGCATAAAGCCGCGCCGCATCGGCGACGACGCGCTGGCGGTGCTGCAGGCGCATAACTGGCCGGGCAACGTTCGCCAGTTGCGCAACAATGTCGAGCGGCTGATGATCCTGGCGCGCGGCGACGATGTCGATGCGCCGATCACCGCCGATCTCCTGCCTGCCGAGATCGGCGACGTCATGCCGCGCACTCCAAACAAATCCGATCAGCACATAATGGCGCTGCCGCTGCGGGAAGCGCGCGAACAATTCGAGAAGGACTATCTGATCGCCCAGATCAACCGTTTTGGCGGCAATATCTCGAAGACGGCAGAGTTTATCGGCATGGAACGCTCTGCATTGCACCGCAAGCTGAAGTCGCTGGGCGTCTGACAGCCAAACCAGTCGTGGCCCACCCAATTATCGGTTACGGCGGTCTTGGAATCGCATAAGAAAGCTGGACTTCTTTCAGGGATTAGCCATGCCGCGCATTGCGTATGTGAACGGGCGCTACGTCGCTCACGCCGAAGCTTCCGTGCATATCGAGGACCGTGGCTATCAATTCGCCGACGGCGTCTACGAGGTCTGCGAGGTGGCACGAGGCTTCATCGTCGACATGCCGCGCCATCTCGCCCGATTGAACCGCTCACTTGCCGAACTCTTGATCGATTGGCCGATCACGCGCGGCGTGCTGCCGCTCGTCATGCGCGAGGTGGTGCGCCGCAACCATGTCGTCGACGGCCTGGTCTATGTCCAGGTGACACGCGGCGTCGCCAGCCGCGAGTTTTTCTTCCCGCCGGCGGACACGAAGCCGTCGCTGGTGGTGACTGCCAAAAAAGCCGATCCTGCAGCTGCCGCGAAGCGGGCCGAGAGCGGGATCCGGGTTATCACGGTGCCGGAGAACCGGTGGGATCGGGTCGATATCAAGTCGGTCGGCCTGCTGCCGAACGTGCTGGCCAAGCAGAAAGCCAAGGAAGCCGGCGCTCAGGAGGCCTGGTTCGTCGATGTCGACGGCACCGTCAAGGAAGGTGGATCGTCGAACGCCTGGATCATCACCGGGGATGGCGTGCTGGTGACGCGGCCGGCCGAGCACGGCATCCTGCGCGGCATCACCCGTACGACGCTGTTCGACGTGGCCGCCAAGCTCGGCCTGAAGATCGAGGAGCGCGGTTTTTCGGTGGCCGAAGCCAAGGCCGCGCGCGAGGTTTTCATCAGCTCCGCGACCACGATTGCCATGCCGGTGGTGGCGATCGATGGCGCTCCCGTCGCCAACGGCCACCCGGGCTCGATAACAGTTTCATTACGGCAGGCCTTTTTTGACGTTGCGGAAAAAAGTCCAGCCTGATAACCGCACAGATGGAATGAACATCAATATATCTCGTTCTGCTTGTCGTTACTGACGGCAAGATGGTGTTTGCGTGCTTGACATGTGCCGGCTAATTTGGCGCATTGGCCTGCAAACCGAAGGGGATCGGCGAAAGACAAGAACAATGGCGGAACGATCGCAAAATCTTCAGGACCTGTTCCTGAATTCAGTTCGCAAGAGCAAAAATCCACTCACCATCTTTCTCATCAACGGCGTGAAGCTGACCGGCGTGGTCACTTCGTTCGACAATTTCTGCGTTCTGCTGCGTCGCGACGGCCATTCCCAGCTTGTCTACAAGCACGCTATTTCCACGATCATGCCGAGCCAGCCGGTTCAGATGTTCGATGGTGAGGAAAGCCAGGGCGCCTGATTGGCACGTGAGAAAGACGCGGACCGCAGCGTTCGCGGAAAACCAGCACATCAGACCGGGACAGAGGCCAACGGCCCGACCCGGGCGGTGGTTATCGTGCCGGTGCTTACCCGGCAGCCTCGTGGCGACGACGACACCAACCGCCCCCGCCTGAGCCGTTCCGCCGAGGCTCGTCGCGACGAGGCCGTCGGCCTCGCCAGCGCAATCGACCTCGACCTGGTCCACACGGCGGTGGTGACCGTCAACGATCCACGCCCGGCGACCTTGCTCGGCAGCGGCAAGGTGGCGGAGTTCGCTGAGATCGTCAAAGAGGGCCACGCGGAAGTGGTCATTGTCGATCATCCGCTGACCCCGGTACAGCAGCGCAACCTCGAAAAAGAGTTGAACGCCAAGGTGCTCGACCGCACCGGGCTGATCCTGGAGATTTTCGGCGAGCGCGCCCGCACCAAGGAAGGCACGCTGCAGGTCGATCTTGCCCATCTCAACTACCAGAAAGGCCGCCTTGTGCGGAGCTGGACCCACCTCGAGCGCCAGCGTGGCGGCGCCGGCTTTCTCGGCGGCCCTGGCGAGACCCAGATCGAGTCGGATCGGCGTGTGCTGCAGGACAAGATCACCAAGCTGAAGCACGAGCTCGAAACTGTGCGCCGCACCCGCGACCTGCACCGCGCCAAGCGCAAGAAGGTGCCATTTCCGGTGGTGGCGATCGTCGGCTACACCAATGCCGGCAAGTCGACTCTGTTCAACCGGATGACCGGAGCAGGGGTGCTGGCCGAAGACATGCTGTTTGCCACGCTCGACCCGACGCTGCGCCGCGTGCGCCTGCCGCACGGCACGCCGATCATCCTTTCCGATACGGTCGGCTTCATTTCCGACCTGCCAACGCATCTGGTCGCGGCCTTCAGGGCGACGCTGGAGGAAGTGGTCGAGGCAGACCTCGTCATT
This sequence comes from Mesorhizobium sp. M0408, assembly GCF_040321495.1. Taxonomy (NCBI): domain Bacteria; kingdom Pseudomonadati; phylum Pseudomonadota; class Alphaproteobacteria; order Hyphomicrobiales; family Phyllobacteriaceae; genus Mesorhizobium; species Mesorhizobium sp. M0408. The sequence continues at coordinate 52,699 of NZ_JAMYRO010000013.1, forward strand.
CATCTGCGCGACATCTCCGATCCCGATACGGCCGCGCAGGCCGAAGATGTCGAGCGCATCCTTGCCGATCTCGGCGTCGATGCCCGCGATAGCAAGCGCGTCATCGAAGTATGGAACAAGATCGACCGGCTCGACGAGGGCAACCGGGCGCGGCTGCTTGCCGATGGTGCTGACGGCAAGAAGGCACCGCCGATCGCCATATCGGCGGTAACCGGCGAGGGCATCGATGCGCTGAAGACGATCATCGAGACGATGATGTCGGGCGAACTGGAGACGTTCACCGTCACACTTAAGCCCGACCAACTCGGCGTCGTCGACTGGCTTTACCGCAACGGCGACATCGTCTCGCGCGACGACAATGAGGATGGCAGCGTGACCGTCGCGCTCAAGGCTACACACAGCGCTCGGCAGGAGATCGAAAGCCGATTGCGCCGTCAAAACAACGGGTAGAGGCGTTTACTTCGCGCTTTTTGCCTGCTGCCAGAGCGCTTCCATCTCGTCCAGCGTCGCCTCTTCGAGGCTGTTTCCCGACGCTTGCAGCGTCCGCTCGACATAGTGGAAGCGCGATCGGAATTTTTCGTTGGTGCCACTGAGTGCCGCTTCGGAATCAATTTTGAGGTGCCGGCCGAGATTGACGACCGCAAACAGCATGTCGCCGAACTCGTCCTTGATCGGCGCAGTGTCGGCTTTGGCCAGCGCCTCGCGTAGTTCGCCGATCTCCTCCTCGATTTTGTCGAGGATCGGCGCCGCCTCGCTCCAGTCGAAGCCGACGCGGGCGGCCTTTTCCTGCAGCTTGAGCGCCCGGGGCAGCGCGGGCAGGGCGACCGGCACACTGTCGAGAAAGCCCTTGCCATGGTCTTCCGGGTCGAGCCCACGGGCGAGGCGCGCACTGCGCTTCTCCGCCTTTTCCTCTGCCTTGATCTTTTCCCACATGCCCTTGGCCATGCCGGCGCTGCGCGCCTTGTTGTCGCCGAAGACATGGGGGTGGCGGCGGATCATTTTTGTGGTGATGGCCTGGACCACATCGCCGAATGAAAATTCGCCGGCCTCCTCGGCCATTTGCGCGTGGTAGACCACTTGCAGCAGGAGATCGCCGAGTTCATCCCGCAGATCGTCGAGGTCGCCGCGCGCAATGGCGTCCGCCACTTCGTAGGCTTCCTCGATCGTGTATGGCGCGATTGTCGAAAAGTCCTGCTCGATATCCCACGGGCAACCGGTTTCCGGCGCCCGCAGCGCTGCCATGATCTCGATCAGCCGGGAAATGTCTTTCGAGGGTTTCATCTGGGAAACGCTATCCTGTACATGGCTGTGCGGCCAACGGCTTCAGCCGGTGAGGGCGCCTTGTCCACAGATGGGCGGCCAGACCATGATCCGAAAGTGGAAGCCGGTTTCCGGAAAAGATCCTAACTAGCAAAAAGTATCAGTCGAGCACGGAGACTATCGCCTTGGCGAGCGCATCCATGCCGTCCTCGGGCAGGCCGGCAACGTTGATGCGGCTGTCGCCGACCATGTAGATGGCATGCTCGGCGCGCAGCCGCTCGACTTGCGCTTCCGACAGGCCAAGCCGGGAAAACATGCCGCGATGGCTGGCGACGAAATCGAAACGGTCGGAGTTGGACTGCCGCCGCAGCGCCTCGGCGAACTGGACGCGCAGCCGCAGCATGCGCAGCCGCATCTCTTCAAGCTCTGCTTCCCAGTCGGCACGCAATGCGGGGTCTTCAAGCACGATGCGCACCGCCGCCGCGCCGTGGTCCGGCGGCATCGAATACATGGCGCGCGCCGCCGACAGCATCTGGCCCATCGCCAAATCCGCCTGCGCGCCACCTTTCGCCATGATCAGCGCTGCACCGACTCGGTCGCGATAGACGGCAAAGTTCTTCGAGCAGCTCGAGGCAACGACCATTTCCGGAACTTTTGCCGCCAGAAGGCGCAAGCCGGCGGCATCCGCATCAAGTCCCTCGCCAAAGCCCTGATAGGCGATGTCGACAAAGGGCAGCAGGCCGCGCTCAACGACAAGATCGGCAATGGCAGCCCATTGCGAGATGTCTAGATTGGCGCCTGTCGGGTTATGGCAACAGCCATGCAACAATACGACGTCGCCAGGATTCGCGGTTCTCAATGCATTCAGCATGTCGTCGAAGCGAACCGCACCAGAAGCAGCGTCGAAATAGGGATATTCGCGTGTCTGCAGGCCAGCGGCGCGCATCACCGGCATGTGGTTCGGCCATGTCGGATCCGATAGCCAGACCATCGCGTCGGTGCGGGTCCTTTTCAGCAGCTCTGCTACCAGCCGCAGCGCGCCGGAGCCGCCTGGCGCCTGCGCCGCACGAATGCGCGTCATGTCGGCGGCTGGGCCGAACACCAACCTGGCCATCGCCGCGTTGAAGGCAGTATCGCCGGCAAGGCCGAGATAGGTCTTGGTATCCTGGCCCTGCAGCAGCCGCTTTTCGGCTTCGCGCACCGCGCGCATCACCGGCGTCTTGCCGTCGCGATCCCTATAAACGCCGACCCCAAGATCGACCTTGTCGGGACGCGGGTCGGCGCGATAGAGACCGATCAAGGCCAGGATCTTGTCGGCAGGCGCGGGCTGGAGATTTTCGAACATCGATAAGGTTCCGTTGGCGGCGGAGTGATACGCAAACCGGCCGTACTTTGCCAGCAGTTTCATATGCGCCAACTCGGCGCCGGTTTGCCTCGAGGGCGGCCAATACTATCTGGCGGGCGAGAGCGGGCCCGATATCTCCCAGGACGAGAACGCGGCGAGCCGTAAGAAAATTTCGGGGAGAGCGGGATTAACATCCCGACCTGCTCCGTAAACAGGACATGAAACGGCCGATGCCACGCTTCGATATTCTGGGACAGCTCGGTTCGCTGCGCCGCTATGCACGCTCGCTGACGCGCGACAGCGCCGATGCAGAGGATCTGCTGCATGATGCGCTGGTGCGTGCCTATGAGCGACGCGGCAGCTTCCGCTCCGGCGGAAATCTTCGCGTATGGCTGCTGTCGATCGTCCATAATGCATTCATCGACGGTCTGCGGTCCCGCAAATCCGAAGCAATGCGCATCGAACAGGCCGGCTATCTCGCCGAGGCGAATGTCCAGGCTCCGCAGGAACATTCGGTCCGTCTGGCGCAGGTGCGCGAAGCGTTTTTCGAATTGCCGGAGGAGCAGCGTTCGGCGTTGCATCTCGTCGCCATCGAGGGGCTTAGCTACAGCCAGGCCGCTGAGGTGAGTGGCGTGCCGCTTGGCACGCTGATGTCGCGCATCGGCAGGGCGCGTGCGGCCCTGCGCGAGATGGAGGACGCGGTGCCGGCACGCGCGAAAGGCCATCTGAAGATCGTCGGAGGTGGATCATGAACCAACTGCGCGATCCCGTAACCGGCGCCGATCTCGACGCCTATGTCGACGATCAGCTGGACGTGGCTCGTCGCATCGAGGTCGAGGCGTTCCTTTCGGCCCGCCCGGACGCGGCCGCGCGGGTGATGTCCGACTTACGGATGCGTGACGAATTGCGCGTGGCGCTTGCCGGATCGAAAGGCATGGCGCGGCCCGCGACGGCCGATGCTGCACGACGGCTGGAGCGGGGATTGGCGCGCGGCCGCGTCCTTGGTGCTTTGCAGCGAGTTGCGGCAGTCGCTGTCTTCGTCGCTGCCGGCTGGCTTGCGAACGGGCTCATCGGACCGATATCGGTGACGGAAGTCGTCGCTTCGACCCATCCGCCGGCCTATGTGGAGGACGCGGTCCGGGCGCACCGCACGACGCTCGTGCGCGAGGCGATGTCGTCGCAACCCGAAGCACCCGGCTACAATGCCGACGAAATCCGCGCCGCGACGGCGATCGTGATGCCATCGCTGCCAGCGGACTGGACGGTCCGTGACGTGCAGATCTATCCATCGCAATTCGGACCGAGCGTCGAGATGGCTGTCGAGACGAAAGAGATGGGGCTGGTCTCGTTGTTCGCGATCAGGCCCGGAACATTCGACGTCGTCAAGCCGACCGTCGTTCCCTCGGGCGAAGTTTCCTCGGCTTATTTCCAGATCGGCGAGGTCGCCTACGCGGTCGTCGGACGCAGCGATGTCGGCGGTCTCGATCGCACGGCCGAAGCCCTCGCCAAAACGCTTTACTGATCGACCTGCAAGAAGGAGAACCACATGAACAATCTCGGATATATCGGGGCCGGAGCCCGAGCCGGAGCCGTCTACGATGAAGGCCTGCGCCGGCACATGCTGCGCGTCTATAACTATATGGGCCTTGGCCTCGTCGTTACGGGCGTGATCGCGTTCGTGGTGGCTTCCACGCCCGCTCTTTACGTGCCGATCTTCTCCACACCGCTGAAATGGGTGGTGATGCTGGCCCCGCTGGCCTTTGTGCTCTTGTTCTCGTTTCGGATGCAGGCGATGTCGGCAGGCGGCGCCCAGGCGATGTTCTGGGCATTCTGCGCGGTCATGGGCCTGTCGCTGGCTTCCGTGTTCCTGGTCTTTACCGGCACCAGCATCGCACGCACCTTCTTCATCGCCGCCACCATGTTCGGCGCGACCAGCCTTTACGGGTACACGACCAAACGCGACCTGACGCAGTTTTCGTCGTTCCTGATCATGGGCCTGATCGGCGTGGTGATCGCCAGCATCGTCAATATCTTCCTGGGCTCGACCGCGCTCCAATTCGCGATCTCTGTGATCGGCATCGCCGTCTTCATCGGCCTCACCGCCTGGGATACCCAGACGATCAAGGAGCAGTATGCGGAAAACTTCGGCGCGGAATCACAGCAGAAACTCGCTGTCTTCGGGGCATTCTCGCTCTATCTGAACTTCATCAACATCTTCCAACTGCTGTTGAACTTCACCGGCGAGCGCGAATAGCCGGCGTTGAACCAAGACCGGAGTTGGACATCCTGGACAGAAACGATCAGCAAGCGATCGGACAGCTCTTCGAGAAGTTGGCAAGCGCCGAGCGCCAGGCGCCGCCGCGCGATGCCGAAGCAGAGCGCTTCATCCAGGACCAGATCACCCAGCAGCCTGGGGCGCCATATTACATGGCCCAGACGATCGTGGTGCAGGAGCAGGCCCTGAACGCAGCTCAGGCGCGCATAGAAGAACTGGAGGAGCAGGCGCGGCAGCCGGCCGGCGGTGGACCGCTCAGCGGCTTCTTCGGCCGCAGCGGCGGCAGGCGCTCAGGCTCGGTTCCGCGGGTAGGGCGCACCGCCTCCGTTGCAACTGAAGGGCCGCAGGACACGCCACAACGGGCAGGCGGCGGTTTTCTTGCCGACGCCGCGCAGACCGCGATGGGCGTGGCGGGCGGCGTGCTGCTCGGCAACGCGATCGCCGGCGTGCTTGGCGGCAGCGAAGCGAAGGCAGCTGAACAGCCGACGCCGCAGCCGGACGAAGCCGATCAGGCAGGCGATTCCAGCTCCGATAATGGCGGTGACTTCGGTGATATGGAGTTCTGACGAGCGACCCAGCCTGTGCCTGTGCTGGCGCTGGTGACGATTGCGGGTCAGCATCGGCGAGGTGGCGAGGGCAACATCCGGGAAGCGAGCCCTCGCCGGCGGCTAATAGCCCAGGCGCTTCAGTTCAGCCTTGACCGCCGCGATCGTCTTGAAGCGGAAGTGCTTCGTTGCGCCGTCGCGCCAATGGCAGTCGCATGTGGTATCGAACTTCCGGCTCGCTTTCAATTGAGTCAGCGCCTTCTGGCCTGGCTTGGGGCCATCGAAGATGCGAACTTCGTAGAGCGTCCCTTCGACATCGTAGTGCATCTGAGCCCAGGAAAGTATCACGATCAGTTCCTTTGCCGGGTCGTGGTCGGCGTTGGCGAGGCCGAGCGCTATGTCCGGTGTGTCGCCCTCTTGTTCACCGATCGTGACCTGGATTGCGCGATATCTGTTGTCAGCTAGCCGTTGTAGCGCGACGAGTGGGCGTTCCGGATATTCCTCAGTAGTCTGGTAATCGACGAAGAGTGTCTGGAGGCCGTTCCAGCTCACGGCTGTGGTGTGCGGATCAGCATTGTCGGCGAACCCAACAACACGTTTGGCGAAAGCCAGGTCGTTCTCGCCTGGCGCACGATCAAAGTCCTGCGCTCGCGCGCCAGTGAGCGCGCAGGCGAGGGTGAGGGCAAGACTTGCAAGCAGTGGGAGTGTGTTCATGATTCGCAACCCTAGCATGCCCGTTGCCCCACAGCGCTGTCGCGAATGTCTAAGAGTGACCGCCCGATCTCGCCGCCAACGGATGCTATAGGCGTAGTCGCATAAGATAGATTATGGAACTAGCTTGGCCGATTGGATGTGACGTGAAGATAGCACCTCGCGAGATCCAACTCGGGAACCCAGGCCGTAAAAACTTAGTCTTTCACGCTGATTCGTAAGGGATTTCGATCGTCATGCCGTCATAAGCAGGCTCGACGTTGGCCGGCGTCTCGGCCATTACCGTAGCGTAGTCGAGTGGCACATGCATATGCGTCAGCACCGCGTTCTTCGGCGCCAGTCTTTCGATCCAGCCAAGCGCCTGGCCAAGCGACAGATGGCTCGGATGGACGGTGTATTGCAGCGCGTCGATGACCAGCATGTCCAGCCCGCGCAAACGCGTGGCGGTCGCCTCCGGAAAGTCGCTGACGTCAGGGCAATAGGCCAGCCCGCCGATGCGGAAACCCAGCGAGGTGATGTCGCCATGGAGCTGCAGCAGCGGTTCGAGGGTGAGGGCGCCGCCCTCGCCTGCGATCACCACCGGCCTGTGGTGGTCGATGATATGGGCGTTGACGATCGGCGGATACGAACTGCCTTTCGGTGTTTCGAAACAGTAGCGGAACGCCTCGCGTAGGCGCAGCATGGTAGCCTGATCCGCATGGATGTCGATCCGGTGGCGCTGCTCGAGCACGAAGCCGCGCAAATCGTCGATGCCGTGGATATGGTCGGCATGCGGATGTGTATAGACCACCGCATCGATGCGCTTGACCGATGCCAGCAGCATCTGCTCGCGGAAATCCGGGCCGGTGTCGATGACGACCGTGGTCCGGGCGCCACTCGCCGCGATCCGCTCGACGAGCGCTGCGGTGCGCGTGCGCCGGTTCCGGGGGTTCGCGGGATCGCAATTGCCCCAGTCGCCGGTGATGCGTGGCGTGCCCGGCGATGAGCCGCAGCCGAGGATGGTAAGACGTAACCGGTCGCTCATGCGTCAGGCGCCCGGCGCGCTCGGGCGCGGCATTTTCCTGAACAGCCGGAAGAAATTATCCGTGGTGATATTAGCGATCTCGGCCTCGCTGAAGCCGATCGTCTCGGCCAGCACCTTGGCTGTATGCGCGACATAGGCGGGCTCATTACGCTTGCCGCGAAACGGGATCGGCGCAAGGTATGGCGCGTCGGTTTCGACCAGCAGACGGTCGCGCGGCACATCGGCGGCGACGGCGCGCAGCTCGGCGGAGTTCTTGAAGGTCAGGATGCCGGAAAACGAGACGTAGCCGCCGAGCGCCACGCCGATCTCGGCCAGCCGGCGCCCCGACGAAAAACAGTGCAGGATGAAGGGGAAGGCGCCCTTCCCCGTTTCTTCTTCGAGGATATCAGCCATGTCGTCGTCGGCGTCGCGCGAATGAATGACCAGCGGCAGACCGGTCACGCGCGCCGCAGCGATGTGGGTGCGAAAGCCCTGCGCCTGTGCGTCGCGCGGCGCATGATCGTAGAAATAGTCGAGTCCGGCCTCGCCAATCGCCACCACTTTGCGATGAGCAGAGAGCCGCACCAGATCATCGACAGTGACGTCAAGCTCTTCGGCCGCATTATGCGGATGGGTGCCGACCGAGCAATAGACCTCATCGAAAGTCTCTGCAATCTCAAGCACTTGGTTAAATCGCTTCACCCTCGTCGAGATCGTCACCATTCGGCCGATGCCGGCCGCTAGGGCGCGGGCGACAATGGCCGCCCGCTCTTCGGCGAAATCCGGAAAGTCGAGGTGGCAGTGACTGTCGACCAGCATCAGGCGTTCGCGTCCTGCTTTTCGTAACGCGGAAAGACCGCCTCCGGCGCGGGCAATGCCGCGCCGGGCACCAGCGCATAGTCGGCGTGGACATGCGCAAAGTCACGGTTGTCTGCCGGCACCGCCAGCAGGTCGAGCAGCTTAGCAGCCGACCCCGGAACAAAGGGCTGGCAGAGCAGCGTCACGCGCCGGACGACTTCGATCGTCGTCCACAGAACTGTCTTCATACGCTCTGGATCGCTTTTGCTTAGCGCCCAGGGTTGCTGAGAGGCGAAATAGCGGTCAGCTTCGGCCACCACTCCGAAGATCGCCGCCAGCGCCAAATGGATGCCCTGATCCGCCATCGCCTTTCGCGCGACGGCGAGTGCCCCCACCGCTTGGTCGAGGATGGCGCTGTCGGCTTCGGTCAGTTCGCCGCGCTTTGGCACCGCGCCGCTGCAGTTCTTGGCGATCATCTTCAGCGAGCGCTGCGCCAGATTGCCGAGGCCATTGGCAAGGTCGGCATTGGTGCGGTTGACGATCGCATCATGGCTGTAGCTGCCGTCCTGGCCGAACGGCACTTCGCGCAGCAAGAAATAGCGCACCTGGTCGAGGCCGTAGTGCTCGATCATCGCGAACGGGTCGATGACGTTGCCGACCGACTTCGACATTTTCTCGCCGCGGTTGAACAAAAAACCATGCGCGAACACGCGCTTCGGCAATTCGATGCCAGCCGACATCAGGAAAGCCGGCCAGTAGACCGCGTGGAAGCGGACGATGTCCTTGCCGATGACGTGCGCGTTTGCCGGCCAGAACGACCATCTCTTATTGGCCGGATCCGGATAGCCGGCGGCGGTGATGTAGTTGGTCAAGGCGTCGACCCAGACATACATCACATGCTTCTCGTCGCCCGGCACCGGGATGCCCCAGTCGAACGTGGTGCGCGAGATCGATAGGTCCTTCAGGCCGGACCTGACGAAGCTCATCACCTCATTGCGCCTCTCGGCAGGACCGACGAAATCGGGCTGGTTTTCGTAAAGTGCAAGGAGCCTGTCCTGATAAGCCGACAGCCGGAAGAAGTAGCTCTCTTCCTCGACCCATTCGACCGGCGTCCCCTGCGGCCCATAGCGGACATTGTCGGCACGCACCTCGGTCTCTTCTTCGCCGTAATAGGCTTCGTCACGCACCGAGTACCAGCCGGCATAGCCGCCTTTATAGACGTCGCCATTGGCGGCCATCGCCTTCCAGATCGCCTGCGAGGCCTTGTAGTGCCGCTTTTCCGTGGTGCGGATGAAATCGTCGTTGGAGGCATCGAGCGCGACGGCCATGCGCTCGAAATCGGCCGAGTTGCGGTCAGCCAGCTCGCGCGCTGAAATACCTTCTCTCTTCGCCGTCTGCAGCATCTTGATGCCGTGCTCGTCGGTGCCGGTGAGAAAGAGGACGTCCTTACCGTCGAGCCGCTGGAAGCGGGCCAGCGCGTCGGTGGCAATCAACTCGTAGGCATGGCCGATATGCGGTTTGCCGTTCGGATAGGAAATAGCCGTCGTGACGTAGTATTTTTCGCGTGCCATGGATGAGCCGTCATGAATGTCTGAATGAAAGATGTCGCGGTGAGATATCGCATCGAAACGGCAATTGCCATCCGACGCCAATGTGGTGGCTTCGAAGTTCCTGCGATTGATTGGGATCAATACTCAGGGGCTTCAAAGCCACGCCAGCGGCCGTCACATTCGCATTGCAGAATTCAGGCGGTCGATCATGGTCAGGGCGTGCTGCTTTTTGTCGAGATTGTAGGTCTCGGTTTCAGATATAGCGTTCAAAGCCTCGTGCCAAGTATCCGACAGCGTTTTGGCCCGCGCGAGATCGCCGGCGAGCGCGGCCTGGCTGGCGCCGGCCGACAGCAGATCAAGCGCGCGGCGATTGAATATCTCGAACGGGATTGCCTGGTCGCGGCCGGCGACCGCCTCGGCAAGACGGTAGGCGCCTGCGACATCTATCTTCTTGGACATCACCAGGGCGTCGAGGGTGGCGGCGATTTCGAGCCCTCCATACTGCGTCAACAGGATCGCATTGCGCGCGCTGCCCCCTGCCCGCTCCGCCAGCGCCGCGCGCGCCCCAGGATCCTCCGGTGGCGGCGGCTCGATGCCTTCCAGAACCGTCATCAAGCTCTCGGCATCTAGCCGCGCCAACCGCACCATCTGGCAGCGCGACCGGATCGTCGGCAGCAGACTGCCCGGCGCATGGACGATGAGGATGAACAAGGTGCGCGCGGGTGGCTCTTCAAGATTCTTCAGCAAGGCATTGGCAGCATTGGTGTTCATGTCGTCGGCGGGATCGACGATAACCACCCGGTAGCTGCCGTCGTGCGAGGTCAGCGACAGAAAACGGCTGACCTTGCGGATTTCGTCGACCGTGACCACTGTCTTGAAGCTCTTGGTCTTGTCGTTCGCCGGGCGTGTAAGATGCAGCACCGAAGGATGCGCGCCGGTGGCGATCTGTCGAAACAGCGACGAAGCCGGATCTGGAACGGCAAGGCTTTCCGGCGCCTGCTCGAAGGCCGGGTGCTTCAACAGATGATGCGCCAGGTGAAAGGCCAGCGTCGCCTTGCCGATGCCAACCGGTCCGGCAAAGATCAGTGCGTGCGGCAGCTTTCCCGAGCGGTAAGCGGTGGCGAGCATGTTGGCCGCCTGCAGGTGACCGACAAGACGCGGCGTCTCGGATGGCTCGGGCACCCCGTCCAGCGTATCGTGCTGTTCGGGCGCGATGCGTTCGAAAATCATGCTGGCGCCGCCTGCCTTCTTTGTGCCGGCATCATCCTCTCGAGAGCCGCGAACACCGCGGCGGTAACGACATCCTCCACCGCATCTAGGTCGGCTGAGGCATCGACGACAACGCAGCGTTCGGGTTCAGCTGAGGCGATCGCGAGAAACGCCTCGCGCCGGCGTTGGTGGATGGCCAATGTTTCTTTCTCGAAGCGGTCCGGTCCGTCACTGCTGCCCCGCCGGGCGGTAGCGCGCCTCAGGCCCTCGGCGGGGTCGATGTCGAAGATCAGTGTCATGTCCGGCACCATGCCGTTGATGGCGACCTTCTCCAATGCGTCCATGAATGCCGGGTCGAGGCCGCCGGTCACGCCCTGGTAGACGCGCGAGGAATCCATGAAACGATCGCAAAGCACGACCGAACCGCGCTCGACTGCCGGCCGGATGACCTGTTCGACATGGTCGGAACGCGCAGCGGCGAAAAGCAGCGCTTCCATCTTGGGGCCGAACGGCTCGGCTGCGCCTGAAAGCAGGACATGCCTGACCGCCTCCGCGCCCGGCGAGCCACCCGGCTCACGTGTCACCAGCACATCGTATTTCTTGGCGCGCATCTTCTTTGCCAGCCGCTCGATCTGCGTCGACTTGCCTGCTCCTTCGCCGCCTTCAAAAGTGATGAAAAATCCGCGCGCCAAAGCCTTTGTCCATACTTCGGGGACCGTATAGTCCCGGCGGGAAAAAAGGTCCACCGCGACGGTGCTAACGCAGCCAGCCGACGGCCAGTTCCTTGGCGGCGTCGAGCGCGCGCTGCGGCAGCGAACCGACACCGATCGACTCGGCGGCAAACAGCGGCGTCTCCTGGCTCAGCGTATCGCCGATCCAGACGCGCAGCGTACCCACCGGCTGCCCCTCCTCCACCGGCGCTGCCACCGGTCCGTCATAGACGATCCTGGCGGTGAGCTTGTCGCGGTTGGTGATCGGCAGGAAGATCTGCACCGGTCCTTTTGCCTTTAACGCGACACCGGACTTGGCGCCGCCAAAGACCTGGGCTTCGCCAACCACTTCGTCCTTGGCGAATACTTCAGTCTTCTCGAAGGAGCGAACGCCCCAGTCGAGCAGCTTTCGCGCTTCCTCAGCACGCTCACGGTCGTTTGCCAGGCCGCTCATCGCCGCGATCACCCTTGTGCCGTTGTGGCTGACCGAGCCGACAATGCCGAACCCGGATTGCTCGCTGGCACCGACCGCGAGCCCGTCGGCGCCTATGTCCATGGCCAGTAGCGGATTGCGGTTCCTCTGGGAAATCTTGTTCCAGGTAAAATCCTTCTGGCCGTAATAGCGGTAGAGATCCGGGTAGTTGCGCCAGATATGCAGCGCCAGAAGCGCAAGTTCGCGAACGCTCGTTTGCTGCTCATCGGCCGGCAGACCGGTGGAATTGACGAAAGTCGATTTCTGCAAGCCGATCTGGCGGGCACGCCCGGTCATCTGCGCTGCGAAGTTTGCTTCGGACCCGGCCATCCCTTCAGCAATGACGATACAGCCGTCATTGGCCGCCTGCACGGTCACGCCCTGGATCAGGTCTTCCAGCCGGATCGTCGACTTGAGCTTGGCGAACATGGTCGATGTCCCCGAAGGAGCGCCGCCTTTGCGCCAGGCGTTCTCGCTCACCACGAAGGTATCATCGAGCGTCATGCGCCCTGATTTGATGGCGTCGAAAACCACTTCCATCGTCATCAGCTTGGCCAGCGAGGCCGGCGGAATCAACCTGTCGGCGTCCTTGGAAAACAGCACGGTTCCGGTTTCGGCATCGATCATGAAGGCCTGCGCGGCCTTGGTCTCGAAAAGCTGTGCTGAGGCCGGCGCAAGCGAGAGCAGCAGCAGGCCGAGCGCCATAAGCCCGGTGAAAGGGTGAAAGGATTTCATCAGGTTCGACCAGTGAGCCGGCGCTTTTGCAAGTTGGCAGAAGCTATCAGGCTTTTGCCTGGCGGATCAATCGCGCGCGAAAAAACCAGGCAGCCCCGAGCTCAGTTGCGTACAGCAAGCGCATCCGGCGCACCATGCGACCACGCTGCCTGCAGCATCTCGTCCAGGCTGCCACGACCGTCGGCAAAGAGGTTGACCGAGTACCAGTCCTTGCCTTCAAGTTCCGAGCGCTGGATCTCGGTCTTGCCGAAGCTGGAAAGCTGGGCCGCCACACGCTCCGCTTCGGCGGCATTCTCGAACGAACCCGCCGCGACATAGTCCGTGGGCGACCCGGTTGGAGGAGCTTGCCGCTTCCACGATTGAAGAATTTCGGCGGGCGACATGCCGGCGCCATCCAGCTCGGCAAACGCGTTGGAGGCGCGTTGCACGCGCTCGTCCGCGTAAGACAGCGACGCCACGGTGAACGGCGATTGCGCCGGCAGGTTGATCTCCGGGCGCTCCGGCACGATCGGGCCGAAATCGGGCAGTACAATGTCTCCCAAAGCAGATGCTTGCACTGCCATGACAGGCCCTGCATCGGATCCCTGCCCGGAATTCGTCAGCTGACCGGGGAACGGCACGGCAGCAGCGCTCATCGGCAGGCTTGGCGACGGCCCATTCATCGCGACCATGACACCGCTGGGCAGGCCGTCCGACGGATCCGGCGCCCTGTTGCCTGGACGATACGAAGCCACAAGATACTGCCCGTCATTGCCTTCGAGCGGCGCACGGCCGACATATTCGACCTTCACCTCGGCCGTACCGATGTTGGCATAATCGAGCATTTCAGCAGCGCGCTTCGACACATCGATGATGCGTCCATCATGATAGGGTCCGCGGTCGTTGACGCGCACGATCACCGAGCTGCCGGTCTTCATGTTGGTGACCCGCGCATAGCTCGGCAGCGGCATGGTCGGATGCGCCGCCGTCAGATCTGCCATGTCGTAGACTTCGCCGTTGGCGGTCAACCGGCCGTGGAAGGCCTCACCGTACCAGGATGCGAGGCCAACCTTGGCGTAACGTTTGTCTTCCTTCGGATAATACCACTTGCCGCGCACCTGATAGGGCTTGCCGAGCTGGTCGCGTCCGCGAGACGTCTTGAACATGACGCGCGGGCTGGCTTTCACGCCGTATTCGGCTTCGGAAAAATATTCCTTGGAGCGAGGTTTCTTGTTGACCATCGCCTTTTGCTGCGGCCCGGCACATGCTGCAAGAAAGGCTGCCGACAAGGCAAACAGCGCGAAAGCGGAAGCGCGACGAAGACGCGGGCGCGCCGTGGTCTGCATATTTTGATTATCCCCTATAGCATCGACGAAGGCACCGCAGCATGAACGTCAGCGATGCCAAAGCACCCACTCCAGAAACGCCGGCGACGCCCTACCCCAATCCTTTTTGTGCGCAGGAATTATTTATCACCGTATTAACCGATTGTGGTCGGAACCGGGCGAGATTGTGGCACGGACCGCCTCGCTGATCGGCATGAAAATCATCGCTTATCGATCAGAAACGCCGTTCGTGGCGCACTTTGCCCCTGGCTTGGCGTGTCTGCGAGCGCAGATTCAGGGACCGAATATCACAAGTTCGGTGAACGTCAGATCTCCAGGTGCGGGTGGTCTGGGACCTTTGAAGTATTTCAGCCCCTTGTTGGGCCGGTACCATCCCACCAAACCTGGAATCGGCTCCTTGGCGTCGACAAAGCAAACCAGGATTCCGCTTCGCAAGAGAAAGCGCCCCATCGCACCGGCGCAGCGGCTCAAATCCGCAAGCGAGCGGCAATAGATGACCTGATGGCACTGGATAACACCGTGCAACATTCGGCGCGGCATCAATACCAGGGGGAACGCTGCTCCGTCGCAAATGCAGATCAACGACAGGCAGCCCAGCGCGGCGTGTTCCGAGAGTATGTACCTCTCACTCTCGGGCAGCATCGCCAATTCCGGGAGATCGGGACGCACTTCGACTACGCGACATGACCGCTGCGTCAAACTTAAAGCCGGCAAGAAGGTAAATTGTCCGCTGGAGAAGAGCCGAAAGCCTAGCGCCCGGTTGGCTTTCAATGTCGCTTGTGCCGGCGAAATGTTCGTGTAGGTCACGTCCTTCCGCTTGAGAACCGCCACAACCAACATGGCGCCATAAGGACGGAATTCTGCATCGACTGACCAGCTTGAAAGATTGCAGCGGATTTCGTCGCCCTCTGGCCCCTGGTAGCGAGCATAAAGGGTGAGCACAACGCCGACGATCCGACCGGCATGCTCCAAAACAAAGCCATATCGTGGGAACTCGGCAACCGCAGGACGCTGCGACAAACGGGTCAGAGCGTGTATCCAGTAACTCCGGTTACGCGCCGGAAAGCCCCTGCACAGGCAATCAACCACTCCCTCCCAGTCGGTTTCGCGGATTGGTCTACAGCGAAGACCGGGCGGGAGAGCGCCAAGTACGGCCAAAATCAACTCCAGAATACGATTTACTTACATGTGCCTAATGCGCTCCACATATCAGCGCTCAACGATTAATAGTCCGTGCGGGTTTTAAAAACGATTTTCCACACTCAGCACAAACACAGCTCGCCATGACGCTGCTCACCGTCCTGGATCGCGCCGAAAGGTGCGGCCGCCACGGTTGACTTGGCGTTGAATGCGGCTTTACAGGAATGGAGCGCGAACCGGTCGGGGAACGTCCTGGTGCCAATCCGGTACCGACAGCTCGAACCCGCTCCTCTCGCGATATCCTAAGTGATTGAAAAATCACCTTGGAGGGATGGCCGAGCGGTTTAAGGCACCGGTCTTGAAAACCGGCGTGGGTGCAAGCCCACCGTGGGTTCGAATCCCACTCCCTCCGCCATATCCGGCCAATTTCTTCAATCCTGCAGGCATGACGTCGAGTTTTCCGCTCGTCGGATTCTCGACTGCCTGGGTCTAACAGGCCGGTCCGCTTCGGGGAGAACCGCCGCTCTGCCCCATGCAGCGCACCACCTCTCGCGTCGCTGAAATGCGACAGGTGCTGATCGTGGCAACGATACCAAAGTACCGGTGATACTATTGCGTAATCAACAACCTGCCACAAAGCGAAGACTGTCACCCGCCGCGCAGCCGCGCTTCGTCGGGTTGATTTCTCCGCCCGAATATGGTGCTTCTCCCGCCCATGAATAAACTATTTTCTGCGGTCCTCGCATGGACGATAGTGGCTTGGCCGGCCAGCGCAATGGACAGCGCATTGCGCGCCGGCCTGCTGAAACTCGATCCGCAAACCCGGCTGGAGCAGCGATGCGACGCCGAAATTCTCGACCGGATTACCCGCGACGACCACAAATACAAAGCCGATCGTGTCGTCGCCTACGCTTTTGCGACGCCCGAAATGGGCGCCGATGCGATCAAGAGCCCGGGTGCTGCGTTTCGCAGCAAGGGACAGTGGTACCGGCTGAAATTCAAATGCGAAACAGCGCCGGACCATATGGAAGTCCTGCAGCTCCGCTATCGGATCGGTGATGAAATTCCGGAAAGCGACTGGCCCAAATACAATCTCTATAACTAGGCATTCGCGACCTGTGGCCGCATTTTGCCGGTGTTTCGGGCCGATCGTCGCAAACTCTGTATATTGCCGGCCTTGTTCCAACCAGTCCCTTGACGCGCGGGAACCATACACGTTAGGCCCTCCAGGCATTCGACGCGAACGGTCGGCCAACCAGCAAGGGACTTCCAGTCGATGGAAATTTTCACTGCCGCGGGCTTCTCTGCCCTGCTCCAGGTCATCGCCATCGACCTCGTGCTTGCAGGCGATAACGCCATCGTCATCGGCTTGGCCGCGGCGGGCTTGCCGGTCGAGCAGCGCAAGAGAGCGATTCTCATCGGCGTGGTGGCGGCGACGGTGCTGCGTATCGGTTTTGCTGCGATCACCGTCACCCTGTTACAGATTGTCGGCCTGCTGCTGGCCGGCGGCATCTTGCTGCTGTGGGTGTGCTGGAAGATGTATCGCGAGCTGCGCACGTCGTATGCCGACGAGGTGGAGGCGACCGAAGCGCTGTCCAATTCCGATATCAACAGCGATGATATGGTGGCCGGCAAGGCGCGCAAGAAGACCTTGGGTCAGGCGGCATTGCAGATCGTCATCGCCGACGTGTCGATGTCGCTCGACAACGTACTGGCGGTCGCCGGCGCGGCGCGCGATCACTTCCAGGTGCTGGTGATAGGCCTCGTCCTGTCGATCGCGCTGATGGGCCTTGCCGCGAGCTTCATCGCCAAGCTGCTGCACCGCCATCGCTGGATCGCCTATATCGGCCTTTTGATCATCTTCTATGTCGCACTCGATATGATCTACCGGGGCGCGGTGGAAGTCTTGCCGCATGTCAGCAGTGCGGTGAGCTGACACGCCGACTCGAATTCTCATCGGTCGGCCTTTCAGCTTCGGCGAGCCTTCGGCGACGCTGGCGGTTGCGTTTCGCCGCAGCCGCTGCCCATACCAATGCCGCGACAAGTGTGATACTGCGCCGCCAATCCTGAAAATCCGGAAAAGCTTAGATGTCCGCCCCTCGAGTCAGTTTCGTCAGCCTTGGATGCCCGAAAGCCCTTGTGGATTCGGAGCGCATTATCACCCGCCTGCGCGCCGAAGGCTACGAGATCGCCCGCAAGCACGACGGCGCCGACCTGGTCGTCGTCAACACCTGTGGCTTCCTCGATTCGGCTCGCGACGAATCGCTCAACGCCATCGGCTCCGCACTTTCGGAGAATGGCAAAGTTATCGTCACCGGCTGCCTCGGCGCCGAGCCGGACGTCATCCGTGAAAGACATCCGAACGTCCTCGCCATCACCGGACCACAAGCTTATGAAAGCGTGATGGCGGCGGTGCATGAGGCTGCCCCCCCGAGCCATGATCCCCACATCGACCTTTTGCCGCCGCAAGGGGTCAAGCTCACGCCGCGCCACTATGCGTATCTCAAGATTTCGGAAGGCTGCAACAACCGCTGCACCTTCTGCATCATCCCGGCGCTGCGTGGCGACCTCGTATCGCGGCCGGCGGCCGACGTGTTGCGCGAAGCCGAGAAGCTGGCCAAGGCCGGGGTCAAGGAGATCCTCGTCATCTCGCAGGATACCAGCGCCTACGGCATCGATATCAAATACCAGACCAGCATGTTCGGCGATCGCGAAGTGCGGGCGAAATTCCTCGATCTATCGGAAGAACTGGGCAAGCTCGGTGTCTGGGTGCGCATGCACTATGTCTATCCCTACCCGCATGTCGCAGACGTCATCCCACTGATGGCCGAAGGCAAGATCGTTCCCTATCTCGACATTCCGTTCCAGCACGCCTCGCCGCAGGTGCTGAAGAACATGCGCCGGCCCGCTCATGGCGAAAAGACGCTCGAGCGTATTCGCGGCTGGCGCGACATCTGCCCGGACCTTGCCATCCGCTCCACCTTCATCGTCGGCTTCCCCGGCGAGACGGATGACGATTTCGAGATGCTGCTCGACTGGCTGGACGAGGCCAAGATCGACCGCGCCGGCTGTTTCAAATACGAGCCGGTCAGAGGCGCCCGCTCCAACGAGCTCGGCCTCGAGCAAGTGCCGCAGGAGATCAAGGAAGCCCGCTGGCACCGCTTCATGCAGCGCCAGCAGAAGATTTCGGCAACGCAGCTAACCAAGAAAATTGGCAAGCGCCTGCCGGTCCTGATCGACGAGGCGCATGGCAATTCGGCCAAGGGCCGGACCAAATACGACGCGCCCGAAATCGACGGTTCGGTCCATATCCAGTCGCGGCGGCCACTGCGCGCCGGCGAAATCGTCACGGTCAAGATCGAGCGCGCCGACGCTTACGACCTTTACGGCTCAGCAGTCTGATATTCCGTCCAAAATGAAAAGGGCGCCGCGTGGCGCCCTTTCGTTCGATATGTTTCCGACCACCTACTGCGGCAGCTTGTCGTCGACGCCCTTCACGTAGAAATTCATGCCGAGCAACGTGGCGTCGTCGGCGACCTCGCCCGCCTTCAGCCAAGGTGTGCCGTCCTGCTTGGCGATCGGCCCGGTGAAGGGGTTCCAGCCGTCGGCGATCTTCTTGGTGGTGGCTTCGGCCATCGCCTTGACGTCGTCGGGCATGTTGGTGAACGGCGCCAGCTTGACGGCGCCGTCCTTAATGCCGAGCCAGACATTGTCGGGCTTCCAGGTGCCGTCGAGCGCCGCCTGGACGCGGCTGATGTAGTAGGGACCCCACTCGTCGGTCAGCGAGGTCAGCTGCGCGTGCGGCGCGAACTTGATCATGTCGGAGGACTGCCCGAAGCCGTGCAGCTTGCGCTCCTCCGCCACCTGCAAGGCAGCGGTCGAGTCGGTGTGCTGGACGATGATATCGGCGCCCTGGTCGAACAATGCCTTGGCAGCATCGGCCTCCTTGCCCGGATCGAACCAGGAGTTCACCCACACGATCTTCGCCTTGAAGTTCGGGTTGATCGACTGTGCGCCGAGCATAAAGGAATTTATGCCCATCACCACTTCCGGGATCGGGAAGGAAACGATGTAGCCGGCGACGCCCGACTTCGATTGCTTGGCGGCGATCTGGCCAAGCACGTAGCGGCCTTCGTAGAAACGCGCATTGTAGATGCCGAGATTTTCGGCCGTCTTGTAGCCGGTGGCGTGCTCGAACATCACCTTGGGGAATTTCTTGGCGATCTTCACTTCCGGGTCCATGAAGCCGAAGGACGTGCCGAAAATGATCTTGCATCCCTCGCGCGCCAGGCGCTCGAAGGCGCGGTCGGCATCGGGGCCTTCGGAGACGTTTTCGAGATAGGCGGTCTCGACCTTGTCGCCGAGTGCCTTTTCCACCTCGAGGCGGCCTTGGTCGTGCTGGTAGGAGTAGCCGAAATCGCCGATCGGGCCGGTGTAGACCCAGCACGCCTTCAGCTTGTCCGCCGCCTCGGCTGATGCCGCCAGCGACAATGCGGCCGTCGTCGCCATCAGGGCAATAAGCAGTTTTTTCATTGTGTTACCTCTCTGAGTTAAGCCTTGGAGCTTCCGTCTTTTTGTTGTCAACGATCCGGAACGAATGGCTGGCCCAAGGAGGCCGGCGTGTTCATCATCGTCAAACGCTTGTTGCGCGAGATTAGAACGAGAACCACGACGGTTGCCAGATAGGGCAGCGAAGAAAGCAGTTGCGAGGGAAACGATTTTAAGAACGCAATTAACTTGTAGAGCAACCAGGGCGCGTCGACGAAGTCCTGCAGATTTATGGCTTGGACGTGAAGCTGGCCAACCCAGATCGCGCCGAAAATATAGGCGCCGGCCAGCACCCGCCATGGCCGCCAGGAGGCGAAGACGACCAGAGCCAGCGCGATCCAGCCGCGGCCGGCGGTCATGTTCTCCACCCATTGCGGTGTGTAGACCAGCGATAGGTGACCGCCGGCGAGGCCGGCACAAGCGCCGCCGAAAATCACTGAGAGATAGCGGTAGCGGATGACGTGGATGCCAAGCGCATGGGCGGATGCATGGCTGTCGCCGATCGAGCGCAGCGTGAGCCCGGTGCGGGTCTTGAACAGGAACCACATGACGGCGGCGGTCAGCGCGATCGAGATGTAGAAGATTGGATCCTGGCCGAACAGCAGCCTGCCAACGACCGGGATTGCGGTCAGGCCGGGAATATCGAGGTTTGGCAGCCTTTCGCCGGGCTGGCCGACAAAATTCGTTCCCATCATGCCGGAAAGGCCGAGGCCGAGCAGTGTCAGCGACAGGCCGGTGGCCACCTGATTGGTGGCCAGCGACAGCGTCATGACGGCGAACAGCAGCGAGAACACTGCCCCCATGGTGATTGCCGCCAACAGCCCTATCCAAGGCGAGCCGGTGAGATAGCCGGCGCCGAAACCGCCGACGGCACCCATGATCATCATTCCTTCGACGCCGAGATTGAGCACACCCGAACGTTCGACCACCAGTTCGCCGATCGCCGCGATCAGCAGCGGCGTCGCCGCCGTCGCGATGGTCAAGAGGATGTTGACGGTGATGTCCATCAGCGGGCTTCCTCCAACTTCGGCGCTGCCTCGAGCTTCGGCGCGGAAAAGCCGGTCAGGCGAATGCGGTAATGGATGAGCGTGTCGCAGCCGAGCACGAAGAACAAAAGCATGCCCTGGAACACGCGCGCCACCTTGTCGGAGATGCCGAGCGCGCTTTGCACTGCCTCGCCGCCCAGATAGGTCAGCGCCAGCACAAGGCCTGCGGCGACGATGCCGAGCGGATTGAGCCGGCCGAGAAATGCCACGATGATAGCGGTAAATCCGTAGCCGGGCGAGATCACCGGCTGCAATTGTCCGATGGCTCCCGAGACCTCCGAAATCCCTGCAAGTCCGGCCAGTGCGCCCGACAGCAGGAAGGCAAAGAAGACCATGCGGTTAAGGCCAAACCCGGCGAAGCGCCCTGCCCTCGGGCTTGAGCCGAGCACGCGGACCTCGAAGCCTTTCAGCATACGGCTCATCAGGATCCAGATCAGGATCGCCGCGATCAACGCGAAGACAAATCCCCAGTTTGCCCGGCCGGATTCAGGGAGGAGTTCAGGCAGTATGGCCGACTCGTTGAACTGGATGGTCTGCGGGAAACCGTGGCCCTGCGGATCGCGCCACGGCCCGCGTACGAGCCAATCGAGGAAGAGCTGGGCGACATAGACCAGCATCAGGCTGGTCAGGATCTCGTTGGTGTTGAAGCGCGTCTTCAGCAGTGCCGGGATTGCAGCATAGGCGGCCCCACCGACCATGCCGAGCAGAAGCATCAGCGGCAGCACCAATGGGCCTTCGAAATGCGGAAACAGCACGGGGATGATCGAGCCGACAATGCCGCCCAGGATGAACTGGCCTTCGGCGCCGATGTTCCAGATGTTGGCCTTGTAGCAGACCGACAGTCCGACCGCGATCAGGATCAGGGGGGCGGCCTTGATTGCCAGCTCATGCAGCTGCCAGACCTGGCTGATCGGTTCGATGAAGTAGATGCGGAACGCGGTTAACGGGTTGACGCCGAGCAGCGCGAACATGATGGCACCGGCAATGATCGTCAAAACGAAAGCGATGAAAGGCGAGAGTGCCGAAAACAGCATCGAGCGCTGCGGGCGTTTTACAAGTTCGAGGCGCATCAAGCCGTCTCCAGCGTATGTTCGGCATGACCGGGTTCGGCGCCGCCCATCAGCAGCCCGATTTTCTCGAATGTCGCTTCAGCTATCGGCAGCGGCTTCGACAGTTCGCCATTGTGCATGACCGTGATCGCATCGGAAATCTCGAACAGCTCGTCGAGGTCCTGGCTGATCACCAGCACCGCCGAGCCGCTGCGCGCCAGTTCGATCAGCGCCTGGCGGATGTGGGCCGCCGCACCCGCGTCGACCCCCCAGGTCGGCTGATTGACCACCAAGACGCTCGGCCGGCGGTCGAGTTCGCGGCCAACGATGAATTTCTGCAGATTGCCGCCCGAAAGAGCCGCAGCCTCCGGATCCGGCGCGCTCTTGCGCACGTCCATTGCCTTTATGATGCGCTGGGCAGCGGTATGGATCGCATCGCCCTTGACCATTCCACCGGCGCCGACAAACATCTTGCCATCGGTGGCGTGGCGCGACAGAAGCAGGTTCTCCGAAAGCTTCATGCGCGGTGCTGCGCCATGGCCGAGCCGCTCTTCCGGGACGAAGGCAGCGCCCATCAGACGCCTGCCGGTGATGGTGAGGCCGCCGGCATCCTTGCCGCGGATGCGGACCGAGCCGGCATCCTGCTGCAGCACCTCGCCGGAAACGGATTCGAAGAATTCGCCCTGGCCGTTGCCGGCCACACCGGCAATGCCGATCACCTCGCCGGCGCGGACCTCGAGATTGATGTTCCTGAGCGGGATCGAGAACGGGGTCGCCGGCCTGCGGGTGAGTTCGCGGATTTGAAGCAGCGTCGGCGCGGTCTCGATACCCTCGGCCGGCGCCCGCACCACGGCCTGCACCTCGTTGCCGACCATCATCCGCGCCAACGAAGACGCGGTTTCCTGGCGCGGATTGCAATGGCCGACCACCTTGCCGTGACGCAGCACGGTGGCGCGGTCGCAGATCCGTTTGACCTCTTCCAGCCGGTGCGAAATGTAGAGGATGGACTTTCCTTCCGAACGCAGCCGTTCGAGCGTCTCGAACAACTTATCGGCCTCCTGCGGCGTCAGCACCGAAGTTGGTTCGTCGAGGATGATAAGTTGCGGCGTCTGCAGCAGGCAGCGGATGATTTCGATGCGCTGACGCTCGCCGACCGACAGATCACCGACCAGCGATAGCGGATCGAGAGGCAGGCCGTAACTGTAGGAGAGCGCCCTCGCCTTGGCCGCGATCGTGCTGATCGGCGAGCCGTCATCCAGCGACAGCGCGATGTTCTCCGCCGCCGTCAGCGCTTCGAACAGGGAAAAATGCTGGAAAACCATGCCGATGCCGAGCTTTTTTGCGGTGCCGGGGCTGGTGATTCTGACCGCCTGGCCATTCCAGAAAATCTCGCCGGAATTCGGTTCCAGCGATCCAAACAGCATTTTCACCAGGGTCGACTTGCCGGCGCCGTTCTCGCCAAGCAACGCGTGGATCTCACCCTTGGCAATGTTGAGATCGACATGGTCGCACGCCGTCAACGTGCCGAATATCTTTGTGAGGCCGCGAACCTCAAGCAGGTTTGCGCCGTCCTGATCTGCACTCACGGTGCCTCCATCTGGTTTGCCAGACATGTTCTGTGTTCCCGCAAGCATCGTATGCGGGGGCTGCTCTCTACGGTAAGCGCCTCACGACTTGAAAGAGCTTCAAGAATTTCAGCGGAAACTCAAGCGGTAAAGAGCAGTTCGCAAGAACGGCGGCGTCGGCGGCCCGAAACGGCGGGCGCCTAAGGGATAAGTATTGTTGTCCCGGTGGTCCTGCGCCCTTCGAGATCGGAATGCGCCTTGCCGGCCTCGCTGAGCGCGTAACGCTGGTTTATCTTGATCTTGACGGCGCCGCTGAGCACCACGTCGAACAAGGCGGCGGCGGAAACCTCGAGGTCTTCGCGCCTGGCATTATAGACGAACAGCGTCGGCCGCGTTGCGAACAGCGAGCCCTTCTGCGCCAGCAACGAGATGCTGAAGGGCGGGATCGGCCCAGACGATTGACCGAAGCTGACGAAAGTGCCGAGCGGCCGCAGGCAATCGAGCGAGGCTGGAAATGTGTCGTTGCCGACTGAATCGTAGACAACGTCGCATTTCTTGCCACCGGTGATAGCGGCAACGCCGGCCACGAAATCCTGTTCGCGATAGTTGATCACGTGGTCGAAGCCATGCGCCTTGGCGAGCTCGATCTTGTCGGTGGAACTCGCCGTGCCGATCACTGTCGCGCCGAGATGCTTGGCCCATTGGCCGAGGATCAGCCCGACACCGCCGGCCGCCGCATGAAACAGGATCGTGTCGCCGGCTTTCACCTTGAATGTACGGCGCAACAGATATTCGGCGGTCATGCCCTTTAGCATCATGGCTGCGGCCTGTTCGTCGCTGATGCCGTCCGGCACCTTCACCACGCGGTCGGCGGCGATCACGCGCTGCCCGGCATAGGCGCCGGTCGTCACGGCGTAGGCGATGCGATCGCCGGGTTTGAGCCAGTCGACATCCGAGCCGACATCCAAGACCACGCCGGCCGCCTCGCCGCCAGGGATCAGCGGAAATCCGCCCTGCGGCGGATAAAGGCCAGAGCGATAATAGACGTCGATGAAATTGAGACCGATCGCGGTATGCTTGACCAGGATCTGTCCCGAGCCCGGCTGCCCGGGATCGGCATCCTCATAGGTCAGGACCTCCGGGCCGCCATGGGCATGGATGCGGATCGCTTTGGACATTTTCTGGCTCTCTTGGGATCAGGCTTTCTTATCCGACTTGGCGCCGAGATTTGGGAAGAACTGCATGATAGCGCCGATGCAGGCGAGGTAAAGCCCGGTGAACGTAATCCCGAACTTGATGAAATCGCTGACCTGCTCGCCCAGCACGCCGATCTGGTCGTAGAAGGAGGCAAGTGCGGCCTGCGCCAGCGCCAGCGCGCCGAAAGCGCACCAAAGCAGCGTCATGCCGAGATTGATTGGCCGCAGCCGCTTCACCCGCACCGGATGGATGAAATTGATCGGCACGAAGGTGAGAATGGCGGCCACCACGACCACCGCGAAAGAAACCCATTGTCCGGGCTCGATGACGAACAGCGTGAACACCACCATGTTCCAGACGACCGGAAAGCCCTTGAAGAAATTCTCCTTCGTCTTCATGCCGGTATCGGCATAGTAGATTGCGCTCGACACCACGATGATCGCCGCCGACAGGAACGACAGGCGCTCGCCCATGAAGCCGCGCTGATAGAGCGCGAAGGCCGGAATCAACACGTAGGTCACGTAGTCGATGATGTTGTCGAGCAGTTCGCCCGACCAAGTCGGCAGGATTTCCTTGACATCGAGCTTCCTGGCGATCGGCCCGTCGATGCCGTCGACGAAAAGCGCCAGCCCCAGCCACCAGAACATCGCCGTCCAGCGCTGCTCGCTTGCTGCCACTAGCGACAGAAACGCCAGGAATGAGCCCGACGCGGTCAAGAGATGGACCGAGAACGCCCGCGCCTGAGGCCATGTGACTTTCTTCTTCGGCCGCGGAATCCGGTCGGCGATTTTCCTGGCCGTCGTCTTCTTGCTCACGGGCCCCGCCAGTCCAGCTTGCAGATTTCGGCCGAACGGCCAGCAAAGTTCCAGTTGCGGCCAAAGGCCCGCATTTTGCTCTTGTCGGATTTGGCGACGATGATTTCCGGCGCAATCCAGTATTCCGAATTGCTGATGATCGCATCCTTGTCGCGATCCTTGCCGGTGATTGGCGTCACCGCACCATCGATGATCTTCGGTATCTGAAAGATGCGTGTTTTCGCACGCGTCTCGTAGGTGATCGGCACCTGCTCGGCGCCGAGGAACTGTCCGACCAGGATGGAGAGCAGCGATGTGGTTCCACCGGCCTTGCCGGTGAATATCTTCGTCAGTCCCTTCACAGCGTAAACCGAGGCGCGCTTGTCGATGAACAGGCCCGCCGTCCAGTTGCCGCGGCTCATATAACCGGGGATTTCCATGACCAGCCCAAGATTGAGACCGGACAGGTCGACCTCGCCGAAATGGCCGGCATCGATCCGGAACCCCGCCCAGGTTTGGCAATAGCCTTCCGTAGGCGGATGATTGCCGAGCGACAGAACGCAAGGGCAAAAAACCGTGCAATTGCAGGAAAGGATGAGCTCTCCCTTCATTGCCCAGTTTTGATCTGTCATCGAATTCTCCCCCTCATGCCGAGACTACTAGTAGCGCGGCTGCCCAGACAAGCAGTATCGCACCGCCCAACCGCGTCGGCAGATTGCCTGCCGTCTGTTTTTCGACCAGGCTGAACAAGCCGATCAGCGCCATCCAGAACACGTTCATCACACCGACGGCAAAACATTACCAGCATCAGCGCCCAGCAGCATCCAAGGCACCACAGGCCCTGCTCCATACCGAGCCGGAAAATGCGAATGGGCCTGGCGCTCCAGTTGGCGAACAGGACCGAGAACGGATTTCTGCACTTCTCCAGACAGGCTTTCTTCAGCCAGCTGAACTGGTAGAGGCCAGCGATCGACAGCGCGGCCGCTCCGGCAATTCCAAGCAGCGGATCGAGCATCTGCCCGGATGACACGAATGCATGGACTGCGAGCGTCAGGGCAGCGAATATTGCCGAGGCGGCAAGCCAGACGCTCAAATATCCAGCGACAAGGATCAACGGATGGGCAACGGGTTCCCCCTTGATCCTGGCGGTATCTGCGATCTCGCAATAGGTGCGGATCATCGGCGCCGCGGAGGGCAGCATGGTCGCGATGGCCATCAACAGCCACATCGCGGTGAGTGCCCCGCCTTGCGCCCCTACGCTTGCGCGAAGCGGCGCCGGCGCAAGGCAAAGGGCGAAGAAACGCGCAAGGAAATCCGGCAGCGGCAGCTGCGGCAGGTTCCCCAGCATCGTGTCGCCGGGTGCATCGGTGCCCGGGAGCCGGCTTACCGCACCACGAACTGCCATTGCGCCGAGAAGGAGCCAGGCAAGGGCGATGCCCATGCCGGCAACGACGCTCACCGTCAGTCGAGGGCTGCGCGCAACGCTCGCCATCGCGCGGCCGGTGCCGTCGAGGTGGCTGAAATCGTCTTGTTGGCCGGTCATGGCAACCGAATGGGCCGAATCGCCGCGTTGATCAAGCCGCATCACCTGACCTATATGGACCAGCAGGTCGGACGGGCCTCACCTCGCAATCCGGAAGCCGAATTTGATCCATCGGGAAACAGCACGGATACTGGTCGCCGGCAGCGGCCCTGCGGGGCTGATCGCGGCGCTTGGCTTTGCCGAGGCGGGCTTTCCCGTGACGCTCGTCGGCCCCGATGCAACCGGCCCCGACGGCCGGACGACAGCCTTGATGAACCCTGCCCTGAAGATGTTCGAACGGCTAGGGATCTTCGACGGAATCAGGCCGCACGCAGCGCCGCTCAAGGTGATGCGTATCGTTGACGCAACCAACCGGCTGATCCGCAGCCCGACAGTGACCTTTCGCGCCAGCGAGATCAACGAAGAGCAATTCGGGCTGAACTTGCCCAACAGCGTTCTCAACCGCACGCTAGCCGAGGCTGTCGCGCATTCGGGCATCGAATGGCGAAAGTCGATGGTGGAGGCATGGCGCCTCGATGCCGACCATGCCCATGCCGTTCTCGCCGACGGCAGCGAGGTTGAGGCATCGTTGGCAGTTGCCGCCGATGGCCGTCAGTCGCCGGCCCGCGAGGCAGCCGGCATCCGGACCTCGATCCGATCCTATCCGCAGGCGGCGTTGGTGCTCAATTTCGGTCACCGCAGCGACCATGCCTTCACCTCGACCGAATTCCACACCGAGACCGGTCCGTTCACACAGGTTCCCCTGCCCGGCAACCGGTCCAGCCTTGTCTGGGTGCTCGAACCCGATATCGCCAAGGACCTTGCAGCACTCGACGACGCCGAGCTTTCGACGCGGGTCGAACAGCGAATGCAATCGATGTTGGGCCGCGTGTCGGTTGAGCCCGGCCGGCAGGTCTACCCCCTTTCAGCGGTGAGCCCGTGGCGGTTTGCGCAGCGCCGCGTAGCCCTAGTCGGCGAAGCCGCCCACGTGTTTCCCCCAATCGGCGCGCAAGGCCTCAATCTCGGCATCAGGGACATCGACGACCTGATTGGTGCCGCAAGCAGAAACCGCTCGGACCCGGGCGCCGCCAAGGCGCTTGCAGCCTATGATTTCAAGCGGCGGCCGGACATTCTGGCGCGCAGCAGCGCGGTCAACCTGCTCAACATGTCGCTGCTTTCCGACATGCTGCCGGCCCAGCTGGCGCGCAGCGCTGGCCTGGGCGCGCTTGAGGGGTTTGCGCCGTTGCGGGCGTTTTTCATGCGCGAGGGTCTTCGACCCGGCAGCGGTTTTGCGGCGTTTTTTGGCCGATTGCGAAAACCGGCTGAGCGATAGCGATCTTGGCCACCGCCCTTGATCCGCATCTCGCGATGCTCAACCCGGCATCAAGGGGATCGGGATTGAATTGACGCCGCGTCTGCGCCAAATAATGACGATGTCGACCTTAAGGTCTGGGCCAATCTTTGCCGGACCGATGCGTAAGAATCTAAAGTCCTGGAGCGTTCCTTGCGTGTTCCAGGATGCGTGGCGTTCAAGAAGTTCAAGTGGTGAGTGCGATGAAGACAGCCAAATTCTCGATCGGACAGGTGGTTCGGCACCGGCTGTTTCCGTTCCGCGGCGTCATTTTCGACGTCGATCCGCAATTCGCCAATACTGACGAATGGTACGAGGCGATCCCCGCTGACGTGCGGCCGCGCAAGGACCAGCCTTTCTATCATCTGCTCGCCGAGAATTCCGAAACGGAATACATCGCCTATGTGTCCGAGCAGAATTTACTCGAGGACCGGTCGGGCGAACCGGTCCGGCATCCGCAGATTGGTGAAATGTTCGACAAGAAGCCGGACGGGCGCTACGAGCCGAAGCACCAATTGAGACATTGACTTAGTCGGGATCTGGCTGGACTGGGACAGGCTTGAGACATGCTGGACCCGACAAACGGCCGGTCCAAACGAAAAAAGCGGGGTATGAGCCCCCGCTTTTTGTTTTGTTCGAAAACCCGTCGATTAGTTGGCGGCCTTGGCCTTTTCCTGCTCTTCCTTGAGCTTCTTGGCAAAATCCTGATTGTTCTTGGCGACGAACTCCTGGAGCTTCTTCTGTCGGTCCTCGATGTCCGACTGCTGCAGCGGCGGGCCGTCGAAGGCGCCGCTGAAGCCGGTCAGCGCGATCTTGATCGGGTTCGGCTGGTTCTGGAAATTGACCGAGGTCAGCGTCAGGTTCGAACCTTTCTTGAAGGACGCGACGAGCTGATCGGTCAGCGGCACTTCCGCCACGCAGCGATCCGGAAAACAGATCACATAGTCGAGCTTCTGCGCCTTGCCGCCGTCGATCTGGAGGCCGATGCCGGGAGGAACGAGACGGCCGGTCGGAACCGTCACCTGGAACACCTTGCGGTTCACCTTGCCCTTCAATTCGATCAGGCTGACGCCAGTGATGAGCTGGCCGTTGCCGGCGGTGGTGATGTTCTGGACATTGCAGATGTCGACGTCTTCCTGCTTGGTGCAGGCCTTGAACCAGCCTTGCGGAATCTGCTGTTGCTGCTGCGCGGAAGCAGCGGGAATCCCGGCGCCCAGAATGCCGACTACGCCAGCGGCCATGACCGACAGGCGGTACGCGTTGCTGTTCAGGCTCGTCATGTCGTGCATTCCTCTCAAATGATCCCGGAACCGGCTTTTTTCATGCCGTGTGGTCCAGCTACCTGTTGCCGAAATGAGGCAACAGAATGACTTCGGACGGCGTGTTACACTGCAAGCGGTGCCGAATCCAGCCCGGGTCTCGCGAATCTTGGCCGAGGGATAGGCTCAAGGGGTTGGCCGGTGCACGACCGGCTCATGTATGCTGCGCATCGAATCGGGAAGGAGACAGTCATGGGCCGCGTTGTCGTTTGGCTGATCGCCACAATGTTGTTTGTCGGCCTTTCCCTGCAGCCGGGCCTGTCGGAACCGAAGCACGCGCTTGCCATGCAGGGCGAGCCGGCGCTGCCATCCGACTACAAGCATTTCAACTATGTGAATCCCGACGCGCCGAAAGGCGGCAGCATTACCTATTGCGTCGTCTGCAGCTTCGACAATCTCAATCCGTTCATCCTGAGAAGCCTGCGCACCACCGCGCGCGGCATGATGGATCAAGCCTTTGGTAATCTTGTCTTCGAGCCGTTGATGCAGCGCAACTACGACGAGGCCTTCAGTCTCTACGGCCTGCTCGCCGATACCGCCGACATGGATCCCGAGCGCAAGAGCATCGAATTCCACCTCGATCCCAACGCCAAATGGTCGGACGGCGAGCCGGTGACGCCGGAAGACGTGTTGTTTACCTATGACGTCTTCACCGAGAAGGGCCGCCCACCTTACAGCCAGCGAATGAAAGCGATTGCCAAGCTCGAAAAGACCGGCGACCGCAGTGTGCGCTTCACCTTCAACGACAAGGCCGACCGCGAATTTCCTTTGATCATTGCGCTGACGCCGATCATCCCGAAACACGCCTTCAACAAGGACACCTTCGACAGGACGACGCTAAAGCCGGTGATCGGCAGCGGGCCTTACACGGTGGCGCAAGTCGTGCCCGGTCAGCGCATCGTGTTCAAGCGCAATCCGGACTATTGGGGCAAGGACGTGCCGTCCAAGCGCGGCTTCGACAATTACGACCAGATCACCATCGAATATTTCCTCAACGCCAACGCCAAGCAGGAAGCGTTCAAGAAAGGCATCTGCGCCATCGACGACGACAGCGACCCGGTCAAACGCGAGCGCGATCTCGACTTTCCTGCTTTCCACAGGGGCGAAATCATCGCCGAAACTTTCGATACCGGCATTCCGCCGGTGGTCAACGGTTTCCTGTTCAACACGCGGCTGCCGAAATTTTCCAATCCGGTCGTGCGGCGCGCGCTCGGCATGCTCTACGATTTCGAATGGGCCAACAAGAATCTGTTCGGCGGCAAATACACGCGCACGATGAGCTTTTGGCAGAATTCCGAGCTGTCCGCGCTCGGCCACCCGGCCAGCGAAAAGGAAAAGGCCCTGCTGGCCCCCTACCCCGGCCGCGTGCCCGCAGATGTCATGGACGGCACCTACAGGCCGCCCGTTACCGACGGCTCCGGCCAGGACCGCAAGGTGCTGAAGGCGGCATTCGAGCTGCTGAAGAGCGCGGGCTATACGGTGCAGGACGGCGCGATGCTCGATCCCGAGGGAAAGCCGTTCGGTTTCGAGATCCTGACCGCCTCGCAAGACGAAGAGCGACTTGCCGCTATCTATCAGCGCACCCTTGAGAAGCTCGGCATCGATGTCGGCATCCGCAGCCTCGACGGTGATCAGATCCAGTCGCGCAAGCAGCGTTTCGATTTCGAGGTCCTGGTCGGCTCGACCGGTTTCAACAACTCGCTGTCGCCCGGTATCGAGCAAACCGGGCGCTGGGGATCCGCTGCCGCCAAGGCCGAAGGATCGTTCAACCTCGCCGGCGTCGCCGATCCGGCGGTGGATGCGGCGATCGAGGCGATGCTGAGAGCTCGTTCGAAGGAGGACTCCGTCGCCGCCGTCCGCGTTCTCGACCGGCTGCTGATCTCCGGCAACTACATGGTGCCGACGCAGCACAACAACCAGCAATGGCTCGCTTATTGGAACTATCTGGAACATCGGCAAAAGACGCCCATATACGGTTATCAGTTGCCGACCTGGTGGCGCAAACCGAAGTGACCTCTTCACAACAGGAGATCAAGATGAACGACGAGAACTCGATTACCGTCGATGTGGTCTCCGACGTCGTGTGCCCCTGGTGCTTTATCGGCCAGAAACGGCTCGACAAGGCGATTGCCGCCGTCGATATCGACGTTCACATACGCTGGCGGCCCTTCCAACTCGACCCAACAATCCCGCCCGAAGGCAAGAACCGCCGCGACTATATGGTGGCGAAATTCGGCAGCGAGCAACGCATCCGCGAAATCCATGCCCGGATCGAACCGCTGGGCGAGGCTGAAGGCATCTCCTTCACCTTCGACGCCATCAAGGTCGCGCCCAATACGCTGGATGCGCACCGTCTCATTCGCTGGGCCGGGACGGCCGGCGAGGCCATTCAGAACCGGCTGGTGCGTCGGCTGTTCCAGCTGAATTTCGAGGAAGGCGCCAATCTCGGCGATCATGCCGTGCTGATCGAAGCCGCCCGCGAGGCCGGCATGGATGCGTCCGTGGTCGAAACGCTTCTGCCGACCGACGCCGATGTAGAGGCGGTGCGCACCGAAATCGCCACCGCTTCGCGCATGGGCATATCGGGTGTGCCGTGCTTTCTGCTTGAAGGCAAATATGCGGTGATGGGCGCCCAGGACGCCGATACGCTCGCCGATGCACTCCGCCAGGTCGCCGCGGCCAAGGCACGCGGCGAACTGGAAACGGCGAACTGAGTCGGACTATTTCACCGTCACCTTGGCCTTGCTGACGAAAAAGCCATGGCCATGCTTGCCGGTGCAGGTCAATCCCTTGGTGGATGACTGGCAGGAAAACGGGCCCTTACTCCAGCTGGCGCCGTACGCCAGGTTGGCGACGTCGCCGCAGCAGCCTTGCTCGCCCGGATTCTTGATCAGCGTCGCCTGGCCTTTCGGGCCGAGGATGACGGTGACGTAGCTGGGCTCGACGCGCGAACAGCTCAACTCCGGTCCGCCATCCTGCGGCTCGTAGGTGCTGGTGCCGCCGTTCGGCGTGTAGATGCAGCCAATATTGCCGGACGGCGTGTTGAACTCGATCTGTCCCTCGGCGTTTGCGGGAACGGTCTGGCTGCCGGCATATGTTTGCGGCAGCCAGGCAAACATCACGAGCATCGCCACAAACAATGTCCGTGCAAGCATGGCAAACTTCCCCCCGGGTCAAACCTGGATGCGTCCGGCAGGTTCGATCCGAAGCGCGTGTTTGTCAAACGCGGTTTGTGCGCGCTCTTAAAAAGGCACGGGCCAATTGATATTGATCTTCACCCTGGACTGTGTCGGCAAAGTCATTGCTTGGCCGACTACGGCGTCCTGACAAGGCGGCTTCAACCACGAATCATGCGGTCACTTTCTGGCCGCCGACGAGGCCGGACTGGCCGTGAAGGCGATTCAGGCTGTGAAGATCGACCGCTGGACGGCGCTTCTATGTTCACAAAGCTGTGTGAAGACCTTCCCTTGGGGAAGGTCTCTACTTGCTCCGGCACAGGCAAGTAACTAATTGAAATTGCGTGGGTATTCCGCCCCTCGAAGCATGACGGCATAGCGCCATGATCATTCATTCTGTTGCTCCACTGCAACGGCCGGCGAGCTAAGCCACCTGCGACTGGTGAAAAGCTAATGGAAAATGATCAATTGGTGTTACTGTCCGTAACAAAAGAAAAATCGTTTGGGCGGGATAGTGATTCGGGTCGATAGACCAACGCGACATTCAATATCGGAAAAATGGCTCCGCGGTGCCGCAAGGCAGTCGCCCCTGACGCCCGTATCGTCGATGCGCAGCTTCTGGGGACTGATGCGGGCCTACTGGTTCTCGGACAAGTGGGTCGAAGCCTGGACGCTCACCTTGGTAATAGGCTTGCTGACAGGGCTCTCCAGCAAAGCCGACGTCTGGTTTACCGTGGCGGCGGCTGAACTATATACCTCAATCGCTTTTTTTCACGACGCCGCGAATACCACGCCGCTCAAAACGTTGCTGACCAATGCCGGCCTGCTCGTGCTGCTGGTCGTGCTCAAGGACATGGGCATTACCAGTACATGCAAGTTTGTATCGGCGACATTGCATCGCAAATGGCGCGGCTGGCTAGATAGCCGCTTCAATGCGGCGCTACTCGACCCCAACCATTCACACTACCACGCCCAGCATGGCTCGTCCGGCACGGCAGCGCCCGACAACATCGACCAGCGCGTGCAGGAATCGATCAAGGACATGACAGGGGGCGCTATTGGGCTTGCCATGGGGGTATTCAGTGTCTTTACCTCGCTCTACTTTGTCGGTGGAGCTTTGTTGGCAAATTCTGTGGAGGTAAAAGGACTCGAGTTCCTCGGCAGCTACGGGAGTGTCGTGCTTGCTCTGCTGGCGGTCGCTCTCTACGTGCCGTTCAACACCTGGATCGCAGTCAAAATCGGCGGAATGCTGGAGTGGCTCAACATCAGGATGCAGAAGGCTGAAGGCAGCTATCGGGGCGAACTGATCACGTTATTGCGCCGCAGCTTTCATGTCGCGGCCTCGCAAGGCGAAGTCGTGCAGAAGACGATACATAGCCGGCTCTATCTCGACATCGATAGGACTTGGTCGAAGTTCAACATCGTCAACACCATCTATTCGGGATTCGAATCGGTCTATAACTTTGTCGGTGCCAAAATTGTCGCCTTCGGGCCTGGCCTTGTGCCGTTCATCCATAACGGCCTCGACCTCAAGGGTTACATAACAGGTTCCGAACAGGTCAACGCGCTGATCAGCAAATGTTCGTGGTTCATCCATGTCATGCCAAGTCTTGCCACGTTGCGCGCCAACAGCTTGCGCGTCATTGAATTGGCGCAGGCGATCGAAAACGTCCAGCACCCGCAGGAATTTTATCAGCAGACCGGCCGCTCCGATTTTCGCTACGACCGCCAAAACCCGGTTTTCGGCCTGACCATCCAGAAGCTCGAACTGGCGCATCAGGGCGAGGACGCAACGCCCTTCCTGAGTGCTGCAAATTTGCGCTTCCGGCGTGGCGAGTGGACTTTCCTCAAGGGCGAATCCGGCTGCGGCAAGACCTCGCTGATTAAGGCGATCAACGGGCTGTGGCCTTATGGCCGCGGTACCATCGTCTTCCCGGAAGGGGTCAGGAGTTTCTACGCCGCCCAGGAGGTGAAGCTGCAGCAGGTCTCGTTGAAGCAACTGGTCTGCCTGCCCGGTTCCGAGCATGATTACGCCGACCTGCAGGTCGCATCCGCCCTGCACAAGGCCGGCCTCGGCGATTTCATCGAGCATTTGGCCGATGAGAGTCGTGAAGGAAAGATCTGGGATCAGGTTCTCTCGGGTGGGCAGAAACAGAAGCTGGTTGTCGCCCGTATCGTGCTGCAGCAGCCGGGATTGCTGTTCCTCGATGAAGCCACCGGCGCGCTCGACCCCGATGGACGGATCGCCTTCCACCAGGCGATCAAGGACAATTGCCCTGATGCAACTGTGATCTCGATCATGCATGAGGCGACGCCGCCGAGATCGCTCGCGGGCACCGAATTCTACCACAGCGTGGTTGCGATCGCCGACGGCGTCGCCACCAAGAAGCCGCTGGTTCCGAGCTTGCCGGTAGAGCTCACCACCATCCTCACGCAGCCGACGCGGCCGGCCGAGGACAAATGGCTGCGCTTTCCCCGCCGGCTGAAGCAGAGATAGCCGCGGGCACCACTGCCGGCATCCAGCCAGCCTGCCACGTCGCCCGATCACAGTCTCGCGATCCAGTCGGTTTGCCGCCGCTTTAACCCGCTCTCGCGATTGACTCGGCAAGGCGCGCTCCTATGTTGCGCCGGCTTGCAGAATCTCAACTCGAACCCGCGAGCAGAAAGGTCACCGCGCCATGCCTGGCGACAGTCACAGTCGAACGCAACCGCCGTCCGCTTGACGTGACCTGACAGGCTCACGTCCTGCCGGACGGCAAGGAGTGAGCCATGAACGAGTTTTCCCCTGTCGCGGGCGGCGATGCCATCGCCATCGCTCGCGTACTTGCCAACGAACACGTCGCCGACATCGTCGAGGCCTTGAACCAGGAGCCCCGCGAGACGGCATCGGAGCTGCTTTGCGAAGTGCCGTTCGGGCGGCTGGTCGAGATCTTCGACCAGCCTGAACTCGACGGCGCATCCGAACTGGTCGAGGCGCTGCCCCGCATCAAGGCAGGCAGACTGCTTGCCGCCATGTCGGTCGACCGCGCCGCCGACATACTGCGCGATCTGAACGAGCCGGCTCGTTCCGAACTGCTTGGTGGCCTGGCGCCACCGCTGCGCGCGACGCTGCTTGCCATTCTCGGCTATCCCGAAGGCAGCGCCGCCTCGCTCATGACGACCGAATATGTCAGCGTGCCGCCGGACTGGAGCGTGGCCCGCACGCTGGATTACATCCGCAAGGTGGAGCGGACGCGCGAAACCGTCTACGCGATCTACATCGTCGATCCGCAAACGCATGTCCTGTTGCGCTCGACCAGCCTGCGTCGACTGATCGCTGGCGGGCCGGATCAGCTGATCATGGCGGTTGCGCCGGATCGTGCGCCTGTCACCGTTTCACCGCTGACCGATAGTGAAAAGGTTGCTCAGTTGATCTCGAAATATGATCTGCTCGCCGTTCCGGTCGTGGACAACGGCAAACTGCTCGGCATCGTTACCATCGACGATATTATCGACACGATGATCGAGGAAACGACGGAGGATGTGCATCGTTTCGGCGGCATGGAGGCTCTCGACGAGCCCTATATGAAGATGGGCTTTCTGGCGATGATCCAGAAACGCGCCGGCTGGCTGTGCGCGCTGTTTGTCAGCGAGATGCTGACCGCAAACGCGATGCAAAGTTACGAGGGCGAGCTGGAAAAGGCGATCGTGCTGACGCTATTTATTCCATTGATCATGAGCTCCGGCGGAAATTCCGGCTCGCAGGCGACCTCGCTCGTCATCCGGGCGCTGGCGCTGCGCGAGATCGGCCTTGGCGACTGGTGGCGGGTGGCATTGCGCGAGCTGCCCACCGGCCTGGTGCTTGGCTCGATTCTTGGCGTGGTCGGCGTCTGCCGCATCGCGCTCTGGCAGTATCTCGGCTTCTACGACTACGGCCCGCACTGGCCGCTGATCGCAATGACGATCGGCGCCACGCTGGTTGGCATCGTCACCTTCGGCTCGCTGTCTGGATCGATGCTGCCGTTCGCCCTGAAGCGCATGGGCTTCGACCCGGCCAGCGCATCGGCCCCGTTCGTCGCCACGCTGGTCGACGTCACCGGGCTGGTGATCTATTTTTCTGTGGCGCTGGTGATCCTGCGCGGAACGCTGCTGTAAGAAAACGCACGCACTTCCATCGCGGCAATTTCGTTGCCGCGATGGGTTGATGTCGCCTCAGACGCGCTCACCATCTCTCACCCGGTAAGTCGGCTTGTACATGGTGACGAGTTCTTCCGCGGCGGTCGGATGCACCGCCATGGTGCGATCGAAATCATCCTTGGTCAGGCCGGCCTTCAGCGGTATGCCGAGAAGCTGCGCCATTTCGCCGGCATCCGGCCCGAGGATGTGGGCGCCGAGGACCTTTTTCGAGGCGCCGTCGACGACCAGCTTCATCAGCATCTTTTCGTCGCGGCCGGAAAGTGTGTGACGCATCGGCCGGAAGGTGGCGCGGTAGATTTCGACATCCGAAAAGCGCTTTGCCGCCTCATCCTCCGACAGGCCGACCGTACCGATCTCGGGCTGCGAAAAGACTGCGGTAGCGATCGTGTCATGGTCGGGCGCCGTCGGCTTGTCCTTGAAGGCGGTCTCGACGAAGCACATCGCCTCGTGGATTGCCACCGGCGTCAATTGCACGCGATGGGTGACGTCACCGATTGCCCAGATGTTGTCGATGTTGGTGCGGGAGTATTCGTCGACGTGGATTGCCCCGGTTTTGGTCATCTCGATGCCGACGCCTTCCAGGCCCATGTTCTCGGTGTTGGGAATGCGGCCGATGGCGAGCATGACCTGGTCGACCGTCAGCACCGTGCCGCCGGTGACAAGCGCGTCGAGCCGGTCGTCAGGCCGCTTCCTGACCCACTCGGACACGGCGTGGCAGAGGATTTTTATCCCCTTCTTTTCCATCGTCTCGTGCAGCATGCGTCTGAGGTCCATGTCGAAACGGCTGAGGATCTCCTTGCCGCGGTAGACCAGCGTCGTGTCGACGCCGAGGCCGTGAAAGATGTTGGCGAATTCGACGGCGATATAGCCGCCGCCCTCGATCATGATTGCCTTCGGCAGTTCCTTGAGGTCGAAGGCCTCGTTGGAAAAGATGCAGTGCTCATGGCCGGGCAATGCCGGATGCGGCGCCGGTCGCCCGCCGGTAGCGATCAGGATCTGGTCGGCGGTAACGGTGCGATGCTCACCAAGAAGATGCACCACATGCCGATCGACCAGGGTGGCGCGCGAATGAAAGACCTCGCCGCCGGCGCCCTGCACGTTCTTCTTGTAGATGGCCTCCAGCCGGCTGATTTCGCGGTCCTTGTTGGCGACCAGCGTCTGCCAGTCGAAACGCGCCTCAGGCACCGTCCAGCCATAACCGGCGGCGTCGGCGAAATGCTCGGGGAATTGCGAGGCGTAGACATAGAGCTTCTTCGGCACGCAGCCACGGATCACGCATGTGCCGCCATAGCGGTATTCCTCGGCGATGCCGACCCGCTTGCCGAGTGCGGCCGCGACGCGCGCCGCCCTCACCCCGCCGGAGCCGCCGCCGATGACGAAAAGATCGTAGTCGTAACCGGCCATGGCTGAACTCCTTGCCCCTCAAACCCGGAGACAGGTAGGCTGCCGACTATCAAAAGAAAAGCCCGGATTTGCCGGGCTTTTGGTCCAGTGGCGGTCAGGCGGCTCGGAAGTCCGCAATCAATTCGGTGTAGCGTCCGCGGGAGCTGCGCCATCGGCCGGAGCGGTACCGTCGGCAGGTGCAGCCGGCGCCTTGGCATTCGCCGCTGCACCCAGGGTCTCGCCGACCTGCTGGGCGAGATCGCGAGCCAGGCCGTTCTGCCAGATCTCGGCAGCCTTCACCAGTTCGCGCGTCACGATCGGGCCGTTGTCGAGCAGCTTCTTGCCGGAATCGGAATTGTAGAAGGCGGCGATTTCATTGAGTTCCTTTTCCGAGAACACCTTTGCATAGGCGAGCGCCGCTTCCTTTTCCAGGTCGGCGCGGCGCGATGCCAAGGCCATCGCCTTCTCGTTGATCGTCTTGGCGATCAGTTCCTGCATGTCCGGGTTCTTCTGGATCAGCTGCTGCTCCAGTGCCGCGGCCGCTTGCGGCAGGATGCTGTCGAACGTATCCGTCGCATGGATCGCCGCAACGGCGGCGCGCGCCGCCTTCAAATGCGCATCGGTGACGTCCTGCGAAGACGCAGGCGACGAAAACGCGAAAACGGCCGAGGCCGCCAGAATGGCAAAAAAGCAGCCAACCCGGTTATGCAACATCATGATCGGTAAAACTCCCTGATTTTCGGGCGGCATGGACGGTTTGGATGCCGTCGCCGCCGGCTATGATGGCCGTTGATGCCAGCCCGATGAAAAGACCATGCTCGACCACGCCCGGAATGGCGTGGAGAGCATTCGAAAGCGCTCTTGTATCCGGAATGCGGCCAAAAGATGCATCGAGGATAAAATGGCCGCCGTCTGTAACAAATGGCTGGCTCCCCGTCATCCTCAATGTAACAGGGCCGGAAAGGCCAAGGTTTGCGGCCGCCGCGCCGACCGCAATTTCGGTGGCGCGCAGGCCAAACCGGTTGACTTCGATGGGCAGCGGAAAACGGCCGATCATCTCGACCATCTTGGAGCTGTCGGCGATGACGATCATGCGGGCGGAGGCCGCCGCGACGATCTTTTCGCGCAGCAGCGCGCCGCCGCCGCCCTTGACCAATGTCAGCGCCGGATCGATCTCGTCGGCGCCGTCGATGGTGAGATCGAGCTCGGGGGTTTCCTCGAGGGTGGACAGCGGCACACCAAGCTCGGTGCAAAGGACGGCGGTGCGCTCCGAGGTCGGAACGCCGATGACAGTCAGGCCGGTGGCGACCTTGTCGGCGAGCAGCCGCACGAACTCATCCGCCGTCGTGCCGGTGCCGATGCCGAGCCGCATGCCATCCGTGACATGGGCAAGCGCTGCCCGCGCGGCCTCAACCTTCAATTGCCTCGCATCCATGCCGGGTCCCGAGATTTGTTTCAGCGCTCGTAGCATTTTTGCCGGGCTGGTCAAAGGACCTTGCCCGCGCTGGATAAGCCGTCTTGCCTGAACGGGCCGCAGCGGTTATCGCCTGCCGGCAATCAAATTGTCACAGGACAGGCCATGACCCGACCGATCATCGTGTTCGACCTCGACGGGACGCTGATCGACACGGCGCCGGACCTGCTCGACAGTCTCAACCACAGCCTTGCCGCCAGCCAGCTCGCGGCCGTCGACGAAGCCGGCTTCAAGCGCTTCGTCGGCCATGGCGGCCGGGTGATGATCGAACGCGCTCACGCAGCGCAGCACAGATCGCTGGCAGTCGAGGAGCACGACCGCCTGCTCAAGCTGTTTCTGGACCATTACACCGTTAACATCCCCGGCAAGTCGCGCCCCTACCCCGGCGTCCCCGAGACGATCGCACGGTTCGAGGCAGCCGGTTACCTGCTGGCCATCTGCACCAATAAATACGAGGCCAATTCGGTGGCGCTGATCGAGGCGCTCGGCATGACCAGGCATTTCGCGGCTATCTGCGGTCAGGATAGTTTTCCGTTCCGCAAGCCCGACCCGCGCCATCTCACGCAGACCATCGCGCGCGCCGGCGGCGACCCGCACCGTGCACTGATGGTCGGTGATTCGCAGACCGACATCGACACGGCGAAAGCCGCCGGGATTCCGGTAGTGGCAGTCGATTTCGGCTACACCGACCGCCATGTGCGAGAGTTCGAACCGTCGGCGGTAATCTCGCATTTCGATTCGCTGACGCTCGATCTGGTACAAGGACTGATGGCCGCCGCAGAAGGCTGAAAGCTGCCCATCGGGCGGACCGCCAAATGCCGACCGACAAGTGGTTGACTTAGCAGGCCGGCCTCCCTTATATCGCGGCGCGCTTGGCCTTCGGGCAACGAGCGGGCGATTAGCTCAGCGGGAGAGCACACCCTTCACACGGGTGGGGTCGCAGGTTCAATCCCTGCATCGCCCACCATTTGCTTTCCTGAATCAATTCAAGCCAAGCCAGAGCGGCTAGCAGCTGCAGGTAGCCCCCCTCGCCGCCAAAATTCTTTTGGGCGAAATTCAAAGCGCTGCCTCTCGTATAGCTCTGGAACTGGCAAACGTTGGAGCCGGCCCGCACCTTCATCTGCTCGATATCCCAGAATGAAACCTCGATGCGGTCGTCGGCGCAATAGACCGTATAGCGTTCAGGTTCTAGCGCCTCGGCTTTCTGGACAGGCATCGAAATGGCCGGAATGGAAAATATGAAAAGTACAAATATGATGGCATGACGCATTTGCATGTAAAACCCCGAATGACCACCGGCACTATTACGGCCGCGATGTTGAGGCGACGCATCATGATTTTAAGCAGTCGCCGTGTTCTTTCGGCAGCCATAAATCAGGTACGGACGGCGCCTCCTTGTAGCGCAACGGTCCGCTATCCCGGAACAAACCTGCATAGAAACGAGTTTCTGCTGATCGAGATGTGAGGGAAAGCCATGTCCAGACTTGTTTTGGCGGCCGCCGTGCTGCTTGTCGGCGGATCGGCCTTTGCCGCGGACGAAAATCCGGTGCCGCCGCAGAATGCCAAGAAGCTGTCGGAAATCATCGCCAAGGTCGAGCAGCGCGACGACTTCCGCTACATCAAGGAAATCGATTGGGACAGCGATGGCTACACCGTCATTTATTACACGAGCGACAAGGCGAAAGTCGAAATCACCTACGATCCGGTGACAGCCGCGCCGAAATGAAGCTGGGCGCCAACGGTCCAGATTCTAAAAAATGGCGCGCCTCGAAGGCCCCCGGCCTTCGGCAGACGCTTGCGTAGATATGACTTTGATGGCTGACTGAGTGCTATCATTGCGCGCGGGGTGGGCATGGCGACGGTAAAGCACGTATTGAAACGCTTTCTGATGATGCTCGCGGGTTATTTCATAGCGGTACTGGTTGGGCTGATCGCGGTGGCGGCGATCTATGGCGGGCTGAGTTCGCTGCCAAATGCGCCGAATTATTTCGACGTCATGGGTGTCACCCCCGTTGCGGTGCTGCTGTTGCCGCCGCTCGGCATGTTCATCTATTTTCTGACGATCGTGCTGACCGGCCTGCAGACGCTGATCTTCGCACTGATTGCCGAGTTTTTCTCGCTGCGCAGTTTTTGGCTGCACATGGTCTTCGGCGCGGCGGCCGCGGTTGGCGGCTTCGCCTTGATCTGGCCGAGTGTACCGGATGACACGAACCCGGAGCGCTGGGCCGATATCGGCATCATTGCCGCCGCAGGCGTTGTCGCGGGCTTGGTCTATTGGCTCATCGCCGGACGCGATGCCGGTTTCCGGCGTCCATTGTTTCAGCGCTAGAACCGCATTCGTCAGCTTGCCGGCGAACGCACCGCTTCCGTGCTGTCGAGCGCCTGCTGCAGCCTTGTATCGCGGCCGTAGACGTCGTTGAAGTATTCGACCTTGCCGGACAGGTCCGGCCATGCGGTGAAATAGGCGACATAGACCGGGATCTTGCGTGTCACGTCCTCGGTCGAATGTCCGTGTTTCAGTTTGTCCTCGATGTAGTCGACCGAGGTGCCGAGCACGGCAGCGGCCATGCCGCGCGGATCCTGCAAGCGAACGCAGCCATGGCTGAGCGCACGCATGTCGCGCTGGAAAAACGACTTCTGCGGCGTATCGTGCATGTAGATGGCATGCTTGTTGGGGAACAGTATCTTCAGCTCGCCCAGCGCATTGGCCTCGCTCGGCAGCTGGCGCACGCCGTAAGGTATCTTTGCGCCGTAGGCGCCCCAATTGACCGAGGACGAGGGAATGCGCTTGCCGCGGGCATTGACCACCTCGTAGCCGGCGCGGTCGAGATAGCCAGGATCCCGGCGCAGCCGCGGCAGCATCTCGTTGACCAGGATCGACTGCGGCACGCCCCAATAGGGATGGAAGTCGACCTGCTCTATCTGGTCATAGAAGAAAGCAGTCTGGTTGGTGGGCCTGCCAACCACGGCGCGGGTCTTCAGCTTCTCCTCGCCATCATCGATATAGCTCGCGGTGAAAGCCGGCTGGTTGATGAAGACGCGCGGGCTGCCAAGGTCGGAAGGCAACCAGCGCAACTCTTCTAGCGCAACCCGAACCTTCTGAATTTTGTCGGCCTTGGACGTTCCGGCCAACGATGCAACGGTACGCGGGCCGATGACGCCGTCGCCTTTCATGCCGGCCCGTTTCTGCACCGCCTTGATCACCGGCACCAGCTCCGGATCGTAGACCTCGCTGGTAGCGAGCCTCGCCAGGACCTCGCCATAGGCGCCGCCCATCTCGTCATCGAGATTGCGCGCGATCTTTGTCAAAAGCTTCGGCAGCTCGGGGCTGGTCTGCCCCGGCTTCAACAGCAGATTGGGATCGATGGTGATTTCGTCTTCGGCGCTGGCCTGGAGCGCTTCCAGTTCGACGCGCAGCGCCTGATACTCGGAATTCTGTGGATGCCGTGACTCGAGATAAGTGCGCACTTGCTGGGTATGGGCCAGCGTCTTCAGCACCCCTTCCATGTCGAGCGGCTTCGGCGGAAAATCGTAGTAGCCGGTCATGCGGTTGGGATCGACGCGGCCGCTTTGTGCGTCACGGGCGTAGCGCAGGACACGCGCCGACAGCGCCATCTCGAAGCGGACCAGCTCTTTCAGGCGTTCATCGACATTGCCCGCCGATGTGCCTGCTGCCGGAACTTCGACGGTGTAGT
This sequence comes from Mesorhizobium sp. M0408, assembly GCF_040321495.1. Lineage (NCBI taxonomy): Bacteria > Pseudomonadati > Pseudomonadota > Alphaproteobacteria > Hyphomicrobiales > Phyllobacteriaceae > Mesorhizobium > Mesorhizobium sp. M0408. The sequence continues at coordinate 96,072 of NZ_JAMYRO010000013.1, forward strand.
CGGCGGGCGTCAGGCCGTAGCTCGCGGCCTCGCCCAGCACCCGCACGGCATCCTGGGCACGGCTGCTGGGACTGGTTCCCGTCACCCAGATGAAATCCGGATTGGCCGAGTAATAGGCGATCAGCGCCTTGGCGATGTCCTTCTCGGCGTAGAGGTCATAGCCGTCGAGGCCGGCAATGGCTTCGCGGAATGCAGCCCCGGTGGCCGCCGGCTCGAAAGCAGCGTCCTGAGGCGTTGCTGGTTCAGGCGCTGCCGACAGTGCCGAAAAATCGACGCGCACCAGCGGATCGCTCTTGTAGGTATAATAGGACGGGCCGCTGATTTGCGCACCACCACCGCCCCCACCACCGGAAGCGGCCGGCGCCTTGGGCTTCGGCTTGTATTTTGACGGTGGCGGCGGAAAGTTACCTTTCGGTGGTGCGTGTTTGACGCCGCCGCCGAAAAGCATGTCGAAGAACCCTTGCGCTTCAGCCTTCGGCGCCCCGAAGGCCAGCATTGCCGCGGCCACCGCAAACGGCAGCACGGTTGCTTTGTTTCCAAGGAGTTTCATGGATCACCCGCTCCGGTTGAACCGGATCCCGTTCCGCACCGCTTTCACGGTCTCGCCCACCGCATGGCGGATGTAAGGCGTGACTACACTGATTCATACTGATTTCGTTAAGCTTCCATAAATTTCGGAACGTCTGTTGCAGAACGGTTTCACAAGATCGTGACGGGTCGAGCCAATCCGCCATCGACCCCGATCAATGGTAGTGCCCGTGAGCCAAGCCTCAAGCGTTGGCGCCGCCGTCGATGGTCAATGCCGCGCCTGTCACGAAGCGTCCTTCGGGACCGGCAAGCCAGGCGACCATGCCGGCGATCTCGTCGGCCGTGCCGAAGCGAGGCATCGCCATCTTCTGGCGCTGATGCTCGGCGTGCGGGGCGGCTGCCGGATTCATGTCGGTATCGGTCGACCCCGGATGGACGACATTGGCGGTGATGCCGCGCGGACCGAGATCGCGTGCAAAGGCCTTGGTCAGGCCAACCAAGGCAGCCTTGCTGGCCGAATAGGCGCTCAGGCCGGCGTCGGTGGCACGCTCGGCCAGATTGCTGCCGATCGAGATGATCCGGCCACCCTCGCCCATATGCGCTGCTGCCGCCTTGGCGGCGACGAACGGGGCTCTGAGGTTGACCTCCATTGTCTCATCGAAATCGGCAAGCGACAGGGCATCGATCGGCGCAGCGCGCCAGATGCCGGCGCTGTTGACGAGGATGTCGAGCCGTCCGAAGGCTTTTGCCGCCTCATCGACTGCCGCCTCGATCGCCCCAGCATCGCGATTGTCGGCCTTGATGGCAAAGGCCCGGCCGCCGGCCGCCTCGATTTCCCTGACCACCGCACGCGCCCCTTCCTCGCCATTCACATAGGTGATCGCCACGCCTGCGCCGTCGGCCGCGAGCCTTCTTGCGATCGCCGCACCAATGCCGCGGCTGCCGCCGGTGACGAGGGCGGCCTTGCCGTTCAAGCTTCTGGATGACACCTGCTTCTCCATTTTGTAGTGATTGATACATAAATATCTGCCAGCCTTGCTGAACCACGTCAACCGAATTATGTATCGATCAATACAGAAAGGATGCCATGCCGGAACGAGGCCGCCCCCGCACCTTCGATCGAGCCGCCGCCTTGCGGCGCGCAATGGAAGTGTTTTGGGCCAAGGGTTATGAGGGCGCGTCGATAAGCGACCTGACCGCTGCAATGTACATCAACTCACCCAGCCTCTATGCCGCCTTCAGCAGCAAGGAAGCGCTGTTTCTCGAGGCAACCGAGCTTTACACGCGGGTCGAGGGAACCGAGATCTGGGCCGCGCTGGAAAAGGCGCCGACCGCGCGCCAGGCGGTCGAGCGGTTCCTGCGGCAGACGGCCAGGGCCTATTCACAGACCGGTCGCCCGCAAGGCTGCCTTATCGCGCTCGGCGCTTTGCACCAGGATTCAAGCCGCGGCGCCATCTGCGATGATCTGCGCCGTCGCCGCGCCGAAAACCGCGAAGCCTTGCTGAGACGCCTCGAGAGTGGCGTGGCCGAGGGAGAGTTGCCGGCCGATTTCGACTGCGGTACGGCCGCGACCTTCTACGCGACCGTGCAGCACGGCATGTCGATCCAGGCGCGCGACGGCGCGTCGCGCTCGGCTCTTCTGGCGACGGTGGCCGGGGCGATGGCAGCTTGGATAGCGATGGCCAGCACCGGGGCGGCGTGACGGTCGAAACCGGCTGACAAGAACGATATTCAGGTCACTGCAGAGACGGCTCCAGTCTGCCGGCAACGAAGCCAACGGCACGCTCCGCCACACCCCTGTCGGCGAGAATGCGGCGGTGGCCGAGCCCGTCGGCCCAGTAAAGCCGCACATGGTCGCCGGCGCGCGCGTAGAGCCTTGCATGCTCGGCGGACACTTCGCGGTCGTTCGGCGCGTGGATCACCAGCGTCGGCAGCGGCGTGCTTGCGAGCTGGCGGTCACCGGTGAACTCGTGCAACGGCCGGCCGGCGATGCGCTCGACCCGGTCGGCCATGGCGGCCTGCGAGCGCGAGCCGACATTCAGCATGCGGCTGAAATCAGCGAAGATCGCCGGCAGCGAGCTCGGCGCGGCGATAAGCACCAGCCGCCCGGCCGCCAATCGCGGGATGTTCCTGATCGAACCGGCGACGGCGTTGGCGGCAACGGCACCACCAAAGGAATGGCCGACAATGGCCGCGAACGGGCCGAACCATTCGCCGGCAACCCGTGCCGCATCGACCGCACTGACCAGGGTAAGCCGGCGGCCCTGCGACTGGCCGTGGCCCGGCAGATCGAGCGAGACCACCTTGTAGCCGGCATCGCGATAGGCTTCGATCAGCGCGCGCATGTATTCGGTGCGCGAACGCCAACCATGGATGACGAGCACGGTGCCGGCAGTCGCCCTGCCCGGCTCGGGCCGGAATTCATGCACCATGACGCAGCCGGTTCTGGTCTTTAGCCGGTGATGGCGTGCCTGGGTCATGAAATCGGCGGCGCGATCAATTGCGCTGCGCTCGCCTTTGCTCAAGCTCTTCTCGTGCGGCGTGCGGCAGAACAGCTCGAATGCAGCACGCCCGGTGAGTCGCGGTGCCACATGCTCAGCCACGCCGAACGTGCCGCGGATGACCTTCAGTCCAAATGATGCCATAGTGGCGATCCATTCATTGGTTCAAGCATGAACATAATAGTTCAAACATGAACATTAAGCAAGACCTGCCCTGGGACAACCCGCGTTTTCGCAACTGGGTCGCGGTGGCGCGCGCCTGCCATGTGGTGGAACGCACCCTGGCGGTGAAGCTTGCGCCGCTCGACCTGAAGCCGGCGCAGCTCGACGTGCTGATGAACCTCTACCGTCATCCCGGCATGTCGCAGCACGACCTTGCTCGTCGGCTGCTGGTCGGCCGCTCCAACATCACTATGCTTTTGCCTCAGCTGGAGGCCCGTGGCCTGCTGCGCCGCGAGGGCGACGAGAAGGACAAGCGCGTGCTGAGGCTGACGTTGACAGAGGCCGGCGAGGCACTGCTGATGCAGGCGCTGAAGGTCCATATGGCGCTGATCGAGAAGGCGATGAGCCAGTCGACGCCGGAACAATGTGACATGATCGGCGAACAGATGCGTAGGATTGCCGAGGTTTTGAAGACCGCCTGACAGCCCAGTGCTCCACCACCAAATGCTTCACCACATCGATTTTTTCGCGCGCTCGGGCCATTCCTTGTCGTAGACCTCGCCGTCAATGTTCTTGCGGCTGGTGATTTCCAGGATTTGGCCGGGAGTCGGCAGCGATCTCGGGTCGACATGCCTTGCCGGATTCCACAGTTCCGATCGGTGGATGGCGCGGGCGCACTGGAAATAAACCGCATCGATCTCGATGATCGTCACCGAGCGCGCCGGCTTGCCCTCGACGGCGAACGAGGCGCAGAGCCCGGTATCGGTGGTGATGTGGGCGCGGCCATTGACGCGCAGCGTCGTGCCGGAACCCGGCACCAGGAACAGGAGCGCGACGCGCGGATCGCGAAGGATGTTCCTTAGCGAATCGGCACGGTTGTTGCCGCGCCGGTCCGGCATCATCAGCGTTTTCGGATCATGGATGCGGACGAACCCGGCGAGATCGCCGCGCGGCGAGCAGTCCAGCCCTTCTGGCCCGCAGGTTGCGAGCGCGGCAAACGGCGAAGCCTCGATGATAGCTGCGTATTCGCGAATCAGCTGGTCGAGTTCCTTGACCACCGACGCCTCGCCGGGCAGGCCATAGAGCGCTTCAAGCTGTTCGATGCTGGTGATCATGGACATGTTTTCGTCTCCAAAGCTTTGCCGGCGCTACTCCAGATGGATGACGTTTTCACGACAAGTGCCCGTTTGCCGGTCATCAGGAAACGGGTGTCGAGGCAACGCAAACAAGGGCAAACCGCTTTACCTGCATGATCGTGCCAATGGATACGGAGGTCAAAAATGGATAAACCGCTCGACCGGCGACGCACCGCCATGGAACTTATTGAAAACATGTTCAATGTTGAAATGCGTTTCCTGCAATCAGGGTCGGAGAGCCTTGATGTGCTTGCCGGCGCATTTCATGCCGAGATTGTCGTGCATGAGCCGCGCTCCCTGCCCTATGCCGGTGACTGGAACGGCCTCGACGGCGTTGGCGCCCTTTTCCGCAAAATGCGGGAAATCTGGAGCGACGTGGCGGTGGAGGACCTTCAGGTCGCCCAAAACGATGACACGGTGTTCATGAGCTGCTCGCTTTCGCTGACATCGCGGGCCAATGGTGCAACCATCAAACAGCCGTTTGCCGAAGTCTTGCGCTTCAAGGATGATCGGCTGATCGAAGGTACGCCGTTTTATCACGACACCAGCGAGATACTGGCAATCCTGCGTTGACCTGAGAGTCCTGCGGGATCCATTCAACGGTCGCGGCTCAGCCCCTTCTCTTCCAGTTCGGCGAGATAGGCGGCCCAGCGTGCATCCTTCTCATGACCCAGCGTATGCAGGTAATTCCAGGTGAAGATGCCGGTATCATGGAAATCGTCGAAGGTGATGCGCACGGCATAATTGCCGACCGGCTCGATCTTCAGAATCGTTACATTGCGCTTGCCGGGAACGGTGACGCGCTGTTCGGGCGAATGGCCCTGCACCTCGGCCGATGGCGAGGCGACGCGCAGCAGCTCGGCCGACAATTCGAACGGCTGATGGCCCGGAAAGGTGACGGAAAGCAGCTTGCGGTCCTTCGAGACCCTGAGTTCTTTTGGCGCTGTCATGCTGATGGATCCTGCGGAATACCACCCTTCCCTACGCCGCTTCGCGTCGAGGGAACAGGCCGTTTCAGAACTTCCGACATGATCTGTCGGCGTCGGAATGTTACCGATGATCGCGAGCTTCTATCTTGAATGCCAAGTTGGCTCGTATCACATAGCCATATATAACGAAGCCGTTCACGCCCACGGGAAGCGCACAAGCATGGATATGATCGATCCTTTCGGTCGCACGATCACCTACCTGCGCGTGTCGGTCACCGACCGCTGCGATTTCCGCTGCACCTATTGCATGGCCGAGGACATGACGTTCCTGCCGAAGAAGGACCTGCTGTCGCTGGAAGAGCTCGACCGGCTCTGCACGGTCTTCATCGAAAAGGGTGTGCGCAAGCTCCGCCTCACCGGCGGTGAGCCGCTTGTGCGCAAGAACATCATGCACCTGGTACGCCAGCTTTCGCGGCATCTCGAGAGTGGTGCACTGGAAGAGCTGACGCTGACCACCAACGGATCGCAGCTTTCCCGCTTTGCCACCGAGCTCGCCGACTGCGGCGTCAAGCGCATTAACGTCTCGCTCGATACCCTCGATGCCGACAAATTCCGCCAGATCACCCGCTGGGGCAATCTGGACAAGGTCATGGACGGCATCGACGCCGCGCAGGCGGCCGGGCTGAAGGTAAAGCTCAACGCCGTGGCGTTGAAGGACTTCAATGACGCCGAATTGCCGGAAATGCTGCGCTGGGCGCATGGCCGCGGCATGGATCTGACGGTCATCGAAACCATGCCGATGGGCGAGATCGACGCCGACCGCACCGACCAGTATTTGCCGCTGTCGCTGCTGCGCGCGGCTCTCGAACGCCAGTTCACGCTAAGCGACATTCCCTACAAGACCGGTGGCCCGGCCCGCTATGTCCAAGTCGCCGAGACCGGCGGACGGCTGGGCTTCATCACGCCGATGACGCATAATTTCTGCGAAAGCTGCAACCGGGTCCGGCTGACCTGCACCGGCACCCTTTACATGTGCCTCGGCCAGGAAGATGCCGCCGACCTGCGCGCGCCGCTGCGTGCGTCGGAAGGCAACGAGCTGGTCGCCGATGCCATCGACGAAGCAATCGGCCGCAAGCCCAAAGGCCACGACTTCATCATCGATCGCCGCACCAACCGTCCGTCGGTGTCGCGGCATATGAGCGTCACCGGCGGCTGATTTTTCGCCGATTTCGTGCAAGAATAATCGCCTTGGTATCGGCGCGAGGCAAAGCGTGCAGCGGTTTTTTGCAGTCCTGACGTTTTTCGGAGTGATGGCGGGGACCACGGCAGTTGCCGCGCCATTTACCTACACGAACGAGCGCTTCGGTACCATCTGCACCTTTCCGGATGAAATCTTCACTCTTCGCCAGCCTGAGCCGGACAATGGCGATGGACAACAATGGCTCACTGCCGATGGCGCCAGCCTGATCTGTTCGGGTATCCTCAACATCGATGATGACACCCCGACAGCCTTCGTCTCCGCCGAGAGGGCCAGCAAGGAACCTGGCTACAGGATCACCTACAGCAAGACCGGCAAGGACTGGGCGGTGCTGTCGGGCATCAAAGGCGGGAACATCTTCTATGAACACCGCCTGTTCGGAAAAGACGGTGTCATCCGCACGGTCTGGATCGACTACCCGCCAGCCCTGAAATCGAAATACGACCCGCTCGTCGATGCGATCGCCGGCAGCCTCAGGGGACCGTGAGCATCCGGCGACGTCAGAACTTATTGGCAGCCTATTGTTTTTGCTAGCGAGTCACGGTTGTTGGCGCGTGTAGTCATATCGTACGGCAAGCCATTTTTTGCCGCTGCCATTGGCCTGGAGGAAATGTTGCTCGGCCACTTCGAGATTGTCGCCGTCCCTGGAAATGACGAAATCGGAGGCCGTGAACCGCCCTTCGACCTCCGGGCCGAAGCCGACGAAACCAAGCGGCTGGAACAGCAGTGAAATCTTGCCGTCCTCCTCGCCACCAAAACTCCAGGCGGGCATGATCCCTGCCGGGAAACGGGTGTCCATGGAGACATACTTCCAGCGGCCCTCCACCCGGTCATAGCTCAAATAGGCTATCCGCTGGAAGTCCGGCATTTTCGACCCGGGCGCCGGGCGCATCACCTCCTGCATGAAGGGACCGATCATCGTGCGCTCGGCCACCAGCCCCGTCATCACGATCGGCTGGGCGCCGGGCGTTGGCCAGATCGTGTTGACGACGGACCATTTCCCGACGCGGCGAGCGAGCTCATCCGCTTCGTGACCCGGCGTGGACATCCGTTCGACTGCCGACGCCGAAGCGCCGTTCTCGGCGAACGCAGGCGCTATCGCCATGAGGATAACCGCCAGGGCAGAGGAGAACCGGAAAGCCGACGAAACATGCCGCCTGCTGCCTGTGCCAAGCCAGTCCGCATTGCCTCGTGCATTCATCATGGACCATCTCCCCAACACGATCAGAAGCTTACAATGACCAATTTGGTGAATCTTGCCGAGCAAATTTGATCTCGTCGAAAAATTCTCCTCGAGCCGCAGTGTGACAAATTTGCCCTCCGAACCCATCCTTTAGAACGGCACCTTTTTTGGGGTCACACCCAGAAAAGGTCTTGTCCGCAAACGGTCACCGGATTTACCGCAAGCCCATTCGGGCCTAGCCTCTGCTCTGGAGCGGTTCTTCGCCCAGTGGGGGAATACGATATGCGCAAACTCATTCTTTCTCTTGCATTGCTCAGCCTCGCGGCCCTGCCCGCGGCGGCTCAGTCGATCGGCGGCACCTATGCCGTGGCCGGCACCAATTTCGATGGGTCGTCCTATGGTGGCGACGCGACGATCACGCTGACCAGCGAGACGACCTGCACGATCCATTGGGAGACAGGCGGCTCGTCCTCGGACGGTATCTGCATGCGCAACGACGATGCCTTCTCCGCCGGCTATGTCATGGGCAAGGCGGTCGGTCTAGTCGTCTACAAGGTGCAGGAAGACGGCTCGCTGCATGGCCTGTGGACGATTGCCGGCAAGGAAGGCAACGGCACCGAGGTACTGACGCCCAAATAAGCCCTGCCGCTCTTGCGCGGCAGATGTCACGGGCCACAGAAAGGCTGTGGCCCAGCCCTTTGACGTTGCTGTCTTGTGGGTGCCTGCTAGACGCTCGCTGCAGGACTCACCCGGTAATCGCCTTGCCTCTTTCGCCAAACCTCCGCGGCGCGTTGTTCATGATGGTGGCCATGGCTGGTTTCACTCTCAACGATGCGATCACCAAATTCTCATCGGAATCGATGAACATGGCGCAGGTCATGCTGATCCGCGGCGCCTTCGCTTCGCTGTTCGTTGGCCTGCTTGCGTGGCAACGGGGCGCGCTTGCCCGGCCAGGTTCGATGCTGCAGCCGACCGTTGCGCTGCGCGTCGCCGGCGAGGCCGGCGCCACCGTGTCGTTCCTGGTTGCTCTGGCACATCTTCCGATCGCCAATGTCTCCGCCGTACTGCAGGCGCTGCCGCTGGCGGTGACGATGGGCGCCGCGCTTGTGTTCAACGAGGGCGTCGGCTGGCGGCGCTGGCTGGCCATTGCCGCCGGTTTTGCCGGCGTGCTGATCATCGTGCGGCCCGGCTTCGAAGGGTTCAGCGTCTTTTCTCTGCTGGCGCTGGCCAGCGTCGCATGCTGCGCGGTGCGCGATCTCGCCACCAAGCGGATCCCGCAGGCAATTCCAACATTGCTGGTGTCGACCGCCACCGCACTTGCCATGACAGTTCTGGGCGCGGCACTGCTTTCGCCGATGGGCGGCTGGACACCGATGACAGGACAAAGCACGGCGTTCCTGGCGCTGGCGGCGGTGCTCGTGCTCATCGGCTATCACTTCATCATCACGGCGATGCGGGTGGGCGATATCTCCTTCATCGCGCCGTTTCGCTACACCGCCCTGCTCTGGTCGATCTTGCTTGGCTTCACGATCTTCGGCGATGTCCCCGATCTGCCGATGATCCTCGGTGCCACGATCATCATCGCGTCAGGCCTCTATGCACTCTACCGCGAACGGATCGTCGGACGGCGAAAAACAGCCGCCGAAAGCACTGGACCGGACATGGCGCTGGACGGCATATAGAGTGACTGTCGACGACTGTCTGATTTGAAAACTGGATTTTGGGTCTAGGCAGCAAACGATGGGCCGACATATCGCAGGGATCATTCTGGCCGGCGGCCGATCGAGCCGGATGGGTGGCGGCGACAAGACGCTGCTTGCGCTTGGCGACGGTACCCTGCTCGACCGTGTCGTTTCGCGCCTTGGCCCGCAGGTCGGACCGCTCGCGCTAAACGCCAATGGCGATCCGACACGGTTTGCCGCGACGGGGCTTCCGGTGCTTGCCGACACTGTCAAAGGTTATGCCGGGCCGCTTGCCGGGATCCTGACCGGCCTCGAATGGGCTTCCGACACGACCTGCCAGGCGCTGGTCACGGCTGCCGGCGATACGCCTTTCCTGCCCAGGGATATGGTCGAGCGGCTGCTCGCGGCAGCCGACGAACGCCCCGGCTCGATTGCGGTCGCCTGTTCCGGCGGCAAACGGCATCCGACCTTTGCACTCTGGCCGCTAGGGTTAGATCAGGTCTTGCGACAATTTCTCGTCGAGGAAGACAACCGGCGCGTTGCGGCGTTCATCGACCGGCACGGTTTTGTCGAGGTGGAATTTCCCATCCTGAAATCCGGCGGGGCCGAGATCGATCCGTTCTTCAACATCAACACTCCCGACGACCTTGCCCAGGCCGTGCATCTGTTGCAGAGCATCGAGCCATGAAAAGACGTATTTTCGGCATCACCGGCTGGAAGAACTCCGGCAAGACGACATTGACCGAAAAGCTGGTAGCCGAACTCGTCCGGCGCGGCTGGAAAGTGTCGACGGTAAAACACGCCCATCATGATTTCGACATCGACAAACCCGGAGCGGACAGCTTTCGTCACCGGCAGGCGGGAGCGATGGAGGTCGCGGTCGTGTCGGGCAGGCGCTGGGCGCTGATGCACGAATTGCGCGGCGAGGACGAGCCGACGCTAGACGCGATCCTGTCACGGCTGGCACCGTGCGACATCGTGTTGGTCGAGGGTTACAAGCGCGAAGCGCACAAGAAAATCGAGACGAGACGGCTCGAGGCCAAGGACCGGACACCGCTCTCGGCAGGCGATCCACACATTGTCGCCATCGCCTCCGACTTCCCCATTGTCGGCGAAGACCTGCCGGCCTTCGATCTCGACGACACGAATTCGATAGCTGACTTCATCGAGCGCGCCACAAGCCTGTCGCGCTGAAAATGCGGCAGAAGACAGTTTCCGCCCACTTGCTTTCCAATTTAGGCGTCTGACCCAGCGTCATCGCTTTCTGAACATGACCTTCCCTCAAGCGACGGTTTTGCAGTTGCTTTTTCTTGGGAAAGAATGGGAATATCGCATCAGCGGGCGGTCAAAAGCACCGCCCACAGAGCCGTTCGGGAACGACGGCCGGGACCAACAGAGAGGACCATTATGCGTATTGCACTGCGTATCGCGCTTGCCGCTTCGGCTGCGCTGCTGACGCTTGGCGTTGCCCAGGCCCAGGAAAAGACCTTGAGGATCGGCACCGAGGGAGCCTATCCCCCATTCAACAATCTGACAGCCGACGGCCAGCTCGTAGGCTTCGATATCGACATTGCCAAGGCGCTCTGCGACGAGATGAAGGTGAAGTGCACCTTTGTCGCGCAGGACTGGGACGGCATCATTCCCGCCCTTCAGGCAGGCAAGTTCGACGCCATCGTCGCGTCGATGTCGATCACGCCGGAACGCGCCGAGAAGGTCGACTTCACCCACAAATATTACAATACGCCGCCGGCGATTGCCGCGCCCAAGGACACCGACATCAAGGGTGTCACCAAGGAAGATTTGGCCGGCAAGACGATCGGCGTGCAGGCGTCCACCACGCATTTCAACTATTCGACCAAGACTTATACCGACAGCACCGTCAAGCCGTACCCGACCGCACAGGAATACCAGCTCGATCTGGCCAATGGCCGGCTCGATGCCGCCAATGACGACATCGTCGTGCTGCAGCAATGGCTGGATTCGCCGGACGGCGCCTGCTGCAAGCTGGTCGGCACAATCAAGCCGGTCATCGAAATCCACGGTCCGGGCGCCGGCATTGCCGTGCGCAAGGGCGAGACCGATCTGGTCAACCAGTTCAATGCGGCGATCGACGCCATCCGAGCAAACGGAAAGTACAAGGAAATCAACGACAAATACTTCAAATATGATGTTTATGGCGGCGAGTCCTGATCGACCGACATACGAGGACTTGAACGGCGGGAGATTCCCGCCGTTCTTATAAGGATGCCGCGCACGAGGGGTGACGCGGCACGGGTCTCAAAGAGCCTTAAGGAGAACAGGCAGGCGGATGCAGAGCGCACTGACGCTTCTCAGTTGGGGACCCGAAGGCTGGCTCGACGACATCGCCGCGGGTGTGTTTGTCACAGTATGTCTTGCGCTGGCCACTCTGCCCTTCGGGCTGACGCTCGGCTTTTTCGTGGCGCTGGCCAAACAGTCGGAAGAGCCGTCGCTGAGACTGGCCGGGAACATCTACACCACGATTTTTCGCGGAATACCCGAGCTGCTCACGCTGTTTCTGATCTTCTTCGGCATCCCATTGATCCTGCAGTACATTGTCCGGCTGGTGAGCCCCGGAACGTCCGCCGACGTCAACAGCTTCGTCGCCGGCATGATCGCGCTCTGCTTCATTTTTTCCTCTTATTCCAGCGAGGTGTTTTTATCCGCCTTCCGCGCCATTCCAAAAGGGCAATATGAGGGAGGCTATTCGGTTGGCCTGTCCAGCGGCCAGACGATGCGGCTGATCGTGCTGCCGCAGTTGATCCGCATCGCGTTGCCCGGACTTGCCAATCTCTGGCTTATCCTGCTCAAGGACACCGCGCTCGTCTCGGCCGTCGGCCTCAACGAGATCCTCCGGCAGAGCGGGGTTGCCGCTCGCGTCACCAAGCACGCGTTCCTGTTTTACGGTTTTGCCGGCCTCATCTATCTCCTGCTGGCGATCGTCTCCTCCTTCGGCATCAACGCGATCGAACGAGCGGTCGGCGGCAGCGAGGTCAAGAGATGAGCCTTGCCACCGACACGCTGAAAGTCGACCGGCCGCCGCCGCCCGCACGCGGCTGGTCGCGCCAACGCATCCTCGGCCATGTCCTGGTCGGCCTGTGGATCGCTCTCGGCATTGGCATGGTCGTCTACCTGGTCGCTGCGTGGAACCCGGAGTTCTTCCAGAAATATGCACCCGGCTACATATCCGGCCTCGGCATCACCCTGTTGCTGGTTGCCATCTCGATTGTGCTTGGCGCGATCCTGTCCGTGCCGATCGCCTATGCACGCATGTCGAAGAACCCGATCCTTTCGGGGTTCGCCTATGCCTATGTCTATTTCTTTCGCGGCACGCCGCTGTTGGCGCAGACCTTCCTGGTCTACTATGGGGTCGGCTCCTTCCGGCCGGAGCTCGAGATGGTCGGACTGTGGGGCTTCTTCCGCGAAGCGTTCAACTGCGCGATCTTCGCCTTTTCGCTGAATACGGCGGCGTACCAGGCCGAGATTTTGCGTGGCGCGATCGAGAGCGTGCCGAGGGGCCAGTGGGAAGGTGCCGCCTCGCTCGGCCTGCACAAACTGCAGACGATGTGGAAGATCATCCTGCCGCAGGCGCTGATCGTCGCGTTGCGCCCGTATGGCAACGAGATCATCCTGATGATCAAGGGCTCGGCAATCGTCGCCATCATCACGGTCTACGATTTGATGGGCATCACCCGGCTCACCTATGCGCGCACCTTCGACTTTCAGTCGTATATCTGGGCGGCGATCATCTATCTGATCATCGTGGAAACATTGCGCCACGGCGTCGAGTGGATCGAACGGCGCATCACCATCCATCTACACCGCTGACTCCCATCGCCTTGCCTGATCCGGTAAGAAGACCGCAAAGCAGGCTTCTAAGGGATTCGAAAACATGGCTTCGGTGGCATTTCTTGGTCTTGGCGTCATGGGCTATCCGATGGCCGGACATCTCAAGAACAAGGGCGGTCACGACGTCACCGTCTACAACCGCACCAGGGCGAAGGCCGAGCAGTGGGTTGCCCAGCATGGCGGCAGCTTCGCCGCGACACCAGCAGAGGCGGCCGCGGGCAAGGACTTCGTCTTTTCCTGCGTCGGCAATGACGACGATCTGCGCTCGGTGACGACCGGTGCCGAAGGCGCCTTCAATTCCATGAAGAAAGGCGCCATCTTCATCGACAACACCACGGCATCTGCGGAGGTCGCGCGCGAACTGGCGCAGCAGGCGCAAGCGCTCGGGTTTTTGTTCCTCGACGCCCCGGTCTCCGGCGGTCAGGCAGGCGCCGAGAACGGCATGCTGACCGTGATGGTCGGCGGCGAGCCCGACGCCTTCGACAGGGCCAAGCCAGTCATAGATGCTTATGCCCGCATGGTCGGATTGATGGGACCGGCCGGGGCTGGCCAACTCACCAAGATGATCAACCAGATCTGCATCGCCGGCCTCGTTCAGGGCCTGGCGGAGGGTATCCATTTCGGCAAGAAGGCTGGGCTCGACATCGACAAGGTAATCGAGGTGATTTCCAAGGGTGCGGCCGGTTCCTGGCAGATGGAGAACCGCCACAAGACGATGAATGCCGGCAAATATGATTTCGGCTTCGCCGTCGACTGGATGCGCAAGGATCTTGGCATCTGCCTCGCCGAGGCCGACCGCAACGGCGCCAAACTGCCGGTGACGGCACTTGTCGACCAGTTCTACAAGGACGTGCAGGCGATGGGCGGCAAGCGCTGGGACACGTCCTCGCTGCTGGCGCGGCTGGAGAAATAGGATTTCACCGTGGCCGAGCTTTCGCCTCAATCCAGCGCCGATGAAATCGTCGCTCATCTGCGCTTGATCGCCTCGGAGGAAAATCGACTTGGCATGCTGCGCTACGGCATCAAGATCGAACGTGCGCTCGGTATCTCGCATGGCGTGCAGCGGCAGATTGCCAAGAAAATCAAGCGCAACCATGAGCGTGCCTTTGAGCTTTGGCAGACAGGCATCGTGGAGGCGCAGTTCATCGCTTCCGTGACAGCCGATCCGGAGCGGTTCTCCGCCGCGGATGCAAGACGATGGGCGGCGACTTTCGACTCGTGGGATATCGTCGACGGGGTCTCCGATCTCTTTGTCGATACGGATTGCTGGAAGGAATTGATCGCCGAATTCGCGGTCGACGAACGGGAATTCGTTCGACGCACGGCTTTTGCGATGATGGCCTGGTCGGTAGTCCACCGGAAGAAGGAACCCGAGACGACCTTCCTCGAATTCCTGTCGATCATCGAGGCGCATGCGACCGACGGCCGCAATTTTGTGAAGAAGGCCGTGAACTGGGCGCTTCGTTCGATCGGCAAGCGATCGATGAATTTGCACGGCCCTGCCCTTGCCCTGGCGCAAAAATTGGCGGCCTCGACAGACAGGACTGCTCGCTGGATCGGCAAGGATGCCGTGAAGGAACTTTCCGATGCCAAGACGCTCGAGCGGCTCGCCGCCAGAAAAGCTTGACCTGAGCGAAGTGCGCTTCACGGAGGTGACGCAATCGACGCGCGCCGATTTCGAAAACCTGTTCGAGCAACCCGGCGGGCCGAAATACTGCTGGTGTATGGCTTGGCGCAATCTCGACCGCCGCGAGCATGTCGAGAACGACGAGAAGAAACGCGCGATGATGACGCTGATCGACGCCGGCACGCCGGTCGGCATTGTCGCCCAGATCGATGGCCGGACCGTCGGCTGGTGCTCGATTGCGCCGCGCGAGACCTACCGCAAGCTGTCACGGCAGCAGGACGATAGCGAGATGGGCATCTGGTCGATCGTCTGCTTCTATGTACCGAGAGCGCTGCGCGGCGGCGGGCTGGCAAGCGCATTGCTCGACGCGGCCATCGATCACGCCTTTGCCAAAGGCGCCAAGACGATCGAAGCCTATCCCGTCGACCAGGCTTCGCCGAGCTACAGCTTCATGGGTTTTCGCGACATGTTCGTCGCCCGCGGCTTTCGCGAGATCGGCATGACCGGCTCGCGCCGGCATGTGATGCGGCTTGAACGTTGACCTTGGCGACAGCGGCAGCTTTACTTGCTGGCATAGGCCGCTGATCAAGGCTCAACAATGGAGCAGCAATGAGCAACCGTCTCAAATCAGGAGCGATCCTGGCGGCCGCGGTGTTCGTGTCCATTGTGGCAGACAGCGCTTGCGCCGGGACGATGCATATTTTCTGGAAGGATCTGCGCCCGGCGACCCAGGCAGCCGCCGAAAGCGTCGGACTGCCAATGATCGCGGCCAAAATGCCGGATCATGGCGAGACGCTCTCACTCAACTTGCAGGACAAGACCGTGCAACTCGCAGGCTATGCGCTGCCAGTCGACCGCGATGGTGATCTCGTCTACCAATTCCTGCTGGTGCCGTGGACGGGAGCCTGCAGCCACATGCCGACGCCGCCGCCCAACCAGATCGTCCTCGTCACGCCTGCACACCCTTACAGGATGTCCGAGGCCTACCAGCCGGTTTCGGTGACCGGCGCATTACGGCCGGGCATGGAGAAGAGCCAGCTTTTCATCCTTGACGGCGTCAGCGTCATCCAGTCGGGCTACACCGTGCGCAAGGCCGAGGTGGTCAATGTCGACACCGTGCCGGACACGATCACACTGCCGGTCAACTCGCCCTGGAGTTTCCTCAACAAAAAGAAGAACTAAGCGGGGCTAACTCAAGGAATAGACGGAACTGGAATAAGCATGGAGTTCGTGCAATCCGTTCCATCTATGGATACCATCGCGCGGCACCCCTCCCAAAGCCATATCACAAACGTGCCATGAGTATGCTGGCTGTCTATCCTACCTGGCGCCGTGAAAAATATCGATATTTCAGCCGCCGATTCTCCTGGGATGTCAAATTCTTCCGCCCACGGCTCGACTATCAAACGAACACTGTCGGTGCCCTCGTTGCGAAAACCGAATATTAGAGTTTGCTCCGTCAACTGTCATCTCTGCAGCAGGCTGGGCGGGTGCTGGAGCCGGTTGCGCCCGACCTCACAAATCAATCGGGCTTCAGGCGGCGTTCGCGCCGGACTCCTTGTCGAGCATCATGTAATCCAGCGGCATTTCGGTCGTGTATTTGATCTGCTCCATGGCGAAGGAAGACGACACGTCGCGGATCTCGATCTTGGCGATCAGCCGCTTGTAGAAGGCGTCGTAGGCGGCGATATCGGGCACCACGACGCGCAAGAGATAGTCGACGTCGCCGCTCATGCGATAGAATTCGACCACTTCCGGGAATTCCTGGATGACCTCCGAAAAGCGCCGCAGCCATTCATGGCTGTGCGAATTGGTGCGGATCGAGACGAACACCGTGACCCGCACATTGACCTTTTCATGATCGAGGATGGCGACGCGCCGCTTGATGACGCCCTCTTCCTCGAGCTTCTGGATGCGCCGCCAGCACGGCGTCGTCGACAGGCCGACCTTCTTGGCGACGTCGGCGACTGCAAGCGTCGCATCCTCCTGCAGGAGGCGGAGAATTTTTCTATCAAGGCGGTCCATTGGGTGCTCCCCTGATGCAAGTCGTCCAAGTGCGCAGCGGCCTTGGCACAACGACATGCATAAAAACAAGAATTTAACGCGCGTCCCCTCATGCGCGGCGCGCTTCGAGGAATGGATTACCATAATCCCTCTTGCTCGAGCCTATTACAAGAAAGAAATTCTGCCGCATAGTGCGAAAGCGAGTGATTTCTTGCTGAATGCCTAGCCGAGGCGATAGCGGATTTCCGATCTCAGAAAGGGCAGCAAATCCATTTCAAACCATGGATTGCGCTGCAGCCAACCGGTGTTGCGCCAGGACGGGTGCGGCAGCGGCAGGACTTTCGGGTCGGTTGCCGCCGCCCAGATGGCACGCCAATCCATGACCGTTTCCGTCAGCGAGGGACGGCGCGCCGCGCCCATATGCCAGCTTTGCGCGTAGATGCCGATCGTCAGCACCATATCGACTTGCGGCATCAGCGCCATCAGCGATGTGCGCCATGCCGGCGCACATTCGCGGCGCGGCGGCAGGTCGGCGCCCTTGGCGTCCTGACCGGGAAAGCAAAAGCCCATCGGCACGATGGCAAACTTGTCCGTGTCATAGAATTCCTCGCTGCCGACGCCCAGCCAGCTTCGCAGCCGGTCGCCGGAGGCGTCGGTGAACGGCATGCCTGACACGTGGACCTTGGTACCCGGCGCCTGGCTGGCGATCAGGATGCGGGCGCTCGAAGATGGCCTGAGCACCGGACGCGGCTGGTGCGGCAACGGCTTGCCGGCCGGGTTATCGACGCAGATGCGGCAGGCGCGTACCCGCGCCGTCAAGGCTTCCAGCTCTTCGCTCATTCGGAATTCATTGTCAGGCGGCGGCACTCGGCCGGCTCGAGATTGCCTGATGCCAGCGCAGCACGTTGGTGCACTCTTCGGGTACCTTGATGCGAGCCGGCTTCATGAAGTCGATGGCGACCAGCCCGGTGATGTCGGCGATCGAATAGGCATCGCCGGCGACGAATTCCCTGCCGGTGAGCTCAGTGTCCAGAAACCTCAGGAATTCGATCGCCTTCGGCTTGTTGGCCTCGCCCCATTCGGGGATTTGCGGGATCTCCCATTCCCTCATTGCGGGGTGGATATGCCGGAACGCCGCGGCGACGCAGCCGAACAGATTGAACTCCACACGTCTTTGCCACATCTCGACGATTGCCTTGCCGAGCGCCCCATCCCCGAACAAAGCCGGCTTGGGGTGCAGTTCCTCGAAGTAACGACAGATTGCGACGGATTCGGTGATGATGGTGCCGTCATCGAGCTCGAGCACCGGCAGACGCTTCAGCGGATTGCGCGAGCTGACCGGCTGCTCTTTGTGCTCTAGCGCGCCCATGTCGACGGGCACCAGCGGAACCTGAAGTCCCTTTTCGGCCAGAAAAATCCGAACCCGACGTGGATTGGGCGCGCGCCCGCCGTCGAACAGCTTCATCTCCATCCTCCTCGTCCGTCCCGACGAACTATAGGCACAACTCACCAGAAGCGAAAAATTTCACGCAAGGCATCGCCGATCGACGCCAAGGTGCCGTGCTTTCTTTCGACCAGCTCGTGGCCGTGGTTCTCGCGCCAGTTCTTGGGCTCGTCAAAAGTTCCGCCCCAGATGCCGGCTTTGCCCGCGCGCGCAGCAGCTTCCTCGGTCTCGAAATCGCCAAAGGCGACCGCCCAGCCGGCCTCGACCTGTGCGCGGTTGAGATCCTTGCCACCGGCCTTGCAGTCGCCGAGCAGCCTGCCGTAGCGGTCGCGCTGCCAGCCGCTGCAGGAGACGGCTTTGCCGCCGATCAACCGCACCAGGGACTGCCGCGCGAGCTTGCCGCAAGGATAGTCGGCACCGTCCTTGCGGCAGATTTGCGAATATTCCGGCGCGTCGATGCCACGCATGCGGATACGCTCGCCACTGAGCGTGATGCTATCGCCGTCATTGACGGTGGCCGCGCCCTCCGTCTTGCGCGTCTCGATCCGGTCGAGGCGCGCCGCCAGGAGGATCGCCAGGCCGAGCACGATGAGTATCAGCCCATAGTCCATTAGTCGGCGCCACAGGCTTCGCGGACGTGGCGCATAGTATCGCTGGCGCGGCCATCGCGACCACGAACGGCTCATATGGCAAACCGTTGGTTAATCATTCGAACGTAGCTTAACGATTTGAAATTGCTGCCCGCGTAAATTGAAGACTTCATGCCCCTGCAACGCTCGACCACGGCGGACAAGTTTATTGTGGACCGCAGGAAACGCCATCGCAACAGCGATGTCGCGCGCGCGGTGCGCAAGACGCGCGACCGTCTTTCGCAGCAAGCCGGAAATCCCGACTTCGACCGCGAGCTGTTGAAGCTCCACGCGCTTTCGATGACCGGCGGCGTGATCGTCATTCCGCTGCTCGTTCTGGCAACGGCCGCGGCAGGCTTGCTCGCGGGCATCGGCAAGGAGATCGGCGTCTGGGCGCTGTTCACATTCATCTGCTATACCATCGTTGCATTCATGGCCAGACGCGTCACGCAAGCGTCCGAACTCAACCCGCTGGAAACGCATAGGGATTTCCTGATCGGCCATTTTCTGTGCGGGCTTGGCTGGGCCTGGTTCGCATGGCTCGGCTGCGAAACTTGCCAAATGGATCAGTTCCAGGTCGCCAAGGCGGTGGTGCTGCTGCTCGCCATGTCGGCAACCGCGATCCTGGCCTCGTCCCTGCGCGGTGCGCTGTTGGCGACCTTCGCCCTCCCGGTCGCCATCTATGCTTTTGCCAGTGCGAAATTATGGATGCCGGTCGAAGTGATCATGGCAGGCTTGCTGATCTCCTCGTTGCCGTTCTTCGCCTATGTGGCGCGCCAACTCAACCGTTCCTCGCTGATGCTGCTGTCGTTCCGCTCCGAAAAGGATGCGCTGATCGCCGAACTGGAGACGGCGAAATCGATGTCGGACGAGGCACGGCGGCGGGCGGAAGACGCCAATCTGGCGAAATCGCGTTTCCTGGCCTCGATGAGCCACGAACTGCGCACACCGCTCAACGCCATTCTCGGCTTTTCCGAAGTGATGGCCAACGAGGTGCTCGGCCCGATGAGCAACCCGACCTATCGCGACTATGCCCGTGACGTGCACGACTCCGGACAGCATCTGCTCGACCTGATCAACGAAATCCTCGATTTGTCGCGCATCGAAGCGGGCCGCTACCAGCTCAACGAGGAGCCGATGATGCTGCTCTCCGTCGTCGAGGATTGCTGCCACATGATGGAGCTGAAGGCGCGCAACAAGGACATCCGCATCGTCCAGGATTTCGAAAACGCCTTGCCGCGCTTGTTCGCCGACGAACGCGCGGTGCGGCAGATTGCGCTCAACCTGTTGTCCAATGCCATCAAGTTCACCGCCACCGGCGGCGAAATCCGCGTGCGCGTCGGCTGGACGGCGGGCGGCGGGCAATATCTCTCCGTCAAGGACAATGGGCCGGGCATACCGGAAGACGAGATTCCGATCGTGCTTTCGGCCTTCGGCCAGGGCTCGATCGCCATCAAGAGCGCCGAACAGGGCACCGGGCTTGGCCTGCCGATCGTGCAAGGCTTGCTGGCCATGCATGGCGGCGAATTCCAGCTCCATTCCAGGCTGCGCGAAGGCACCGAGGCGATCGCCATCTTCCCGCTGAGCCGGGTGATGGAGGAACTGCCGGCGCTGCCGACCAAGGCGGTTGCCTCGCGCCGGCGCTGAATGCTTAACCGCGGACCGCGGCTGCCATGCCGGAGCTGGTCAGCGCGGCCGCCTTGACCAGGCCGGCGGCAAGAGCCGCCCCTACCCCGTCGCCTTGACTGACGCCCAGATCGAGCAGCGGGCGAAGGCCGAGGCGCTCGGCGGCCTTGGCATGACCAGGCTCCGGCGACAGGCTTGCGAGGAGACAATGATCGAGCGCGGCGGGGTTGGCGGCATGTAGGACACCAGCGGCGGCAGTCACCGCAAACCCATCGAGCAGCACCGGGATCTTCTGCATCCGCGCCGCCAGAATGGCGCCGCAGATCGCGGCGAATTCCCGCCCGCCGACCCGGCGCAGCGCTTCCAGCGGGTCCTTGAGGCTCGCGCCGTGAAACGCGACCGCGGCATCGACCACCTCCGCCTTGCGCCTCTGCATCGCCGCGCCCGCCCCTGATCCAGGACCGACCCAGTCGGCGCCGGTGCCGCCGAACAGTGCCGTGCAAAGGGCCGCAGCGACAGTCGAATTGCCGACGCCGAGGTCACCAAGGCAAAGCAGGTCGGTGCCGCCGGCAATCGCTTCCATGCCGAAGGCCATGGTAGCGGCACAACCGCGCTCGTCCAGTGCCGCATCCTCGGTAATGTCGGCTGTCGGGATGTGCAGAGCCAGATCGAACACCTTCAAGCCGAGATCGTTGGCGATGCAGATCTGGTTGATTGCTGCACCGCCGGCGGCGCAGAGCTCGACTGCATTTGCCGTGGCGGCGGCGGGGCGCGGCGAAATGCCGTGGCGGGTGACGCCATGATTGCCGGCAAAGATCGCCACCAATGGCCGCGTCACCGCCGGCGGCGCGCGGCCGCTCCACCCGGCAAGCCAGGCGGCGATGTCCTCGATGCGGCCAAGCGAGCCTTCGGGCTTGTCTGCCTTGGCAAACAACTGGCGCACGCGGGCCTTGGCCGCCATATCTCCCGGCGGCAGGCTCACCAGGAGGTCGCGAAAATCGTCGAAAGGCAGCGCGCTGGTCATATCGATGGCGATCGTCCGTGTGAATTGGTGAGCGGCATAGCCGCCTTGGCCAGCCGGCACAACCTCAAGCCGGCACAACCTCCAGGCCTGGTACAACTTGGCGGTATTGACGCGAAAGCATTCGTTGGCGGCGCTTCCCGGAGGGCTTGCATTGACTTTGTCGTTGCACCATGTGGAGGCTAGCCAAGGAAATCCTTATGACGGCCATTGAATCCCCGTGCATCCTGGTCTGCTCGATCGATATGAAAACCGGCTTCTGTTTCGGTTGCGGGCGCACGCGCGAGGAAATCGCCGCCTGGATCGACATGTCCCCGCAAACCCGCCGCAGCGTCATGGCCGAGCTGCCGGCAAGGCTGGAAACGGTCGAGCGACGCCCCCGCCGGGAAACCCGTCGCAGCCGCATGGCACGCGAACGCGACGCCCTCTCGTGAACCGGCCGCAGAGATGAACCGACTGTTGTGGATTCTGATCGTCGCGATCGGGGCGGGTGTGCTCCTGCTCATGCTCAACGATTCCGCCGGCAGTACGTTCGGCATTGAGAATTACGATTTCAGCCAGTTGATCTGGCTTGGCGCCTTAGCGGCACTCGTCGGCGCCGGCCTGGTCAGATCGGGCAGGCCGTTGGGCACCATGGCCCGCAGCCTCGGCGCCTGGGGTGCCATCGTGCTGGCGCTGATCGCCGGCTATCAGTACCGCTATGAGTTGCAGGATTTCGCCAGCCGCGTCACCGCCGGCCTTGTTCCCGGCAGTCCGCTGGCGCTGGGCGTGGAAGAAGGCCATGCCACCGTCACCCTGGACAAGGCCGGCAGCGGCCATTTCGAAGCGCGCGTCACGATCAACGGCACGCCGATCCTGACGGTTGTCGATACCGGCGCGACCAGCACCGTGCTGACCGCCGAGGACGCTCTGGCGGTCGGGTTCAATTCGGCGGCTCTCCGCTTCACCATACCGATCTCTACCGCCAATGGCATGACACGCGCGGCGGCGGTGCGAACCGACGAACTGTCGATCGGCGGCATCGTGCGCAAGGACATGCCCATCATGATCGCCGCACCAGGCACGCTCGGCCAGAGCCTTCTCGGTATGAATTTCATCGGCTCGCTATCGGGTTTCGACGTACGCGGCGATCGCATGATTTTGCGGGATTAAGTTTTTCCTCAGGCCGCCTCTGCGGTCCGGCCGAAATCGACCTCTGCGAAAGCCGTCTTGATCACCTCCGGTCCGGCACCGGGCTTTGTCGCCTCGGTGGACAGGATCTGCCGATAGCGGCGTGCACCGGGCAGGCCGTGAAACAGCCCGACCATGTGCCGGGTGACATGCCCGAGCCGTCCGCCCTGCTCGATATGGCGTGACGCGTAATCCGCCATGGCATCGATCAGTGCGGCAAAATCGAACGACTCAGCTGTGCTGCCGTAAAACGCGGCATCGATGCCGGTCAGTATCCCTGGCGTGTGATAGGCGGCGCGGCCGAGCATGGCGCCATCGACATGGTCGAGATGCGTCAGCGCCTCTGCGAGATATTGAATGCCACCGTTGATGCCGATGAATTTGTTTTGTTTTCTGGCTTTCAGCCGATAGACGCGGTCATAGTCGAGCGGTGGGATGTCACGATTTTCCTTTGGGCTCAGTCCTTCCAGCCAGGCCTTGCGGGCGTGCACCCACAGCGCGTCGGCGCCGGCCGCGAAAACAGCATCGGCCAACGCATCGAGTGCCGGTTCCGGATCCTGCTCATCGACGCCGATGCGGCACTTGACGGTAACCGGTATTTTCACCGCCGCCTTCATTGCCGCGACGCAATCCGCGACGAGCACGGGCGTCTTCATCAGGCAGGCGCCGAAGGTGCCCGACTGGACGCGGTCGGACGGGCAGCCGACATTGAGGTTGATTTCATCATAGCCGAAGGTTTCGCCGATGCGCGCCGCCTCGGCCAGCTTTCCCGGATCGGCGCCGCCGAGTTGCAGCGCAACCGGATGTTCGCTGTCGTCGAAGCCGAGCAGCCGCTCGCGTGCGCCGTGGATGACCGCATCGGCCACCACCATCTCGGTATAGAGTAGCGCCTCGCGCGTCAGCTGGCGATGGAAGAACCGGCAGTGCCGGTCCGTCCAATCCATCATCGGCGCCACGGCAACTTTGTGGCGTAACATATTCATTTTACTATTTTTTCTGTCTCAGTCCGTCCGATACTCCGTTCGAATGACAGAGCAATTTGGCAAGAGATGCACACCTAACTGACCCGATATACGATTTTGCCGCCGCAACTGAAAGCAAATTGGCATGTCACACATGTCACTGTACGCACCAGTTAGATGCCTGCCGTGGAACGATGGACCGCCGGCGGCATACCAGTCAGCCAAGGCGAAGCGTGTTGCGGGCGATCTGCCACGCGGATTCGACATGCCGCCGCGCCGCCTCCTCCGCCTCGTCCGGCTTGCGCGACCGGATTGCATCCATGATTTCGGTCATTTCGGCGATCGCCGGCTCGCGGCGGTTCTCCGACGCGATCGTCATTGAGCGGAGCTGGTTGATGCGGACATTCAGCCCCGTCACGATTTCCCAGGCAATGCGCTTGTCCGCCGCCTCGAACAGCGTTTCGTAGAACTTGGTCGTTGCCCGCATCACCTCGACAGGCGCACCGGACGCCCACGCCTCAAGCAGGTTCCTCAAGGCGGCATCGAGCAAAGCGATCTGCGCGTCCGTGGCCGTTAGGGCGCAAGCCCGCGCCGCGATGCCCTCGAGCAGCGCCCGCAATTCATAGATTTCGTCGGTGCGGCCGAGATCCGGCTTGGCCACGGCGGGTCCGTGGCCCGGTATCATCTGCACCAGGCCTTCCGCCTCCAGCTGCCGCAGGACCTCGCGCACGACGGAACGGCTCACCCCGAGCTGATCGCATAGCGGCCGCTCGACCAGCCTTTCACCAGGCTGGAAATAGAAGCCCATGATCGCTTCACGCATGCGCTCCAGCGCCAGCGTTCTCAGCGTCTTGGCAGAGCGGTCGATCCGCAGCGTATCGCCTGACATTTTCTCTCCCTACCCCGATCCGGCCACAAAACAGATTCCATAGCCGATTGACAAGGCTTCTGGTGCTCCATAGTATGGTATACCATAAGATGATGTAAAGATTTCGGCGTTGCACAGCGCCGTGGCGACCGAGGACTTTCATGAAACCAGCCATTCGAAAGATCGTCACGTACATCGAGAACACGTTAATCGAGGGCGGCAAGGAAGCCCCAAAACCGCTGCGTCTGATCGGTGTCGCGGCTGTGCTGACAAATCCCTGGGCCGGCCGCGGTTTCACCGACGACCTGTCGCCGGAGATCCGCGCTATTGCTCCCGTCCTCGGTGAACTGCTGACCCGCGAAATCATCGCCGTCGCCGGTTCCGGCGAGGCGATAGAGGGTTATGGCAAGGCCGCGGTCTGCGGCACGGCGGGCGAGATCGAGCATGCATCGGCGCTGATCCATACGCTGCATTTCGGCAACCATTACCGTCGCGCGGTCGGCGCCAAGACCTATCTCGCCTTCACCAATCTGCGCGGAGGGCCGAACACCCCGATCATGATCCCGCTGATGGACAAGAACGACGAAGGCCGCCGCTCCCACTATCTGACCGTACATTTCCAAATCGGCGACGCGCCAGCGCCCGATGAGCTGGTAGTGGCGCTTGGCGCTTCGATTGGTGGCCGCCCGCACCATCGTATCGGCGACCGCTATCAGGACCTCAAGGAGGTCGGAGACCTGCATGGCTGACGTCGCTGCCACCGCATGGGTCCGGGACACGGCTCCGGACGGCACCGGCTTCATCCGCGCCGGCTCCGGCGCGCCGGTTCTGCTCATTCACGGTGTCGGCATGAACGCCGCGATCTGGCACGATCAGATCGCGGCGATGAAAGACCATCATGACCTGATCGCCATCGACATGCTCGGCCACGGCGTTTCACCGCTGCCGCCGGAAGAAGCCAGCCTGTCGGATTTCGCCGATCAGGCGGTTCGCCTGCTCGACCATCTTGGCGTGGCGTCGGTGTCGATCGTCGGCCATTCGATGGGCGCGCTGGTCGCACTGGAAATCGCCCTTCGCGCCCCTTTGCGCGTTCGCGCCATCGTGTGCCTCAACGCGGTGTTCCGCCGCCCCGCGGCCTTGACGCAGGCCGTGCGCGAGCGGGCGGCCGCGCTTGGCCCTCGTGGCAACCCTTCCGCCATTGCGGCTACGCTTGCCCGCTGGTTCGGCGACCCGCTGCCGGCGAACCTTATCGGGGCGGCCACCACAGCGCGCGCCGCCCTTGAAAGGGTCGAACCCGAAGGCTACGCGCGCACCTATCGCCTCTTTGCCCGTGCCGATGCCGAGCATGCCGATGCTCTCCCCGGTCTTGCCGCACCAGCCCTGTTCATGACCGGGTCGCAAGACAGCAATTCGACCCCGGCCATGTCGGCGGCGATGGCGAGGCTTGCGCCGCACGGTCAATGCCTCGTGCTCAATGGAGAAAGGCACATGATGGCAATGGCTTCACCTGAAAAAGTGACCAAACACATCATGGAATTTCTCGACACGGCAGGAGACTCTGGCGTGAAGCCGGAGACGGATGCAGTCTTTGACAGCGGCGAATTCCGGCGCGCACTCGGCTCGTTCCTGACCGGCGTCACCATCGTCACCACGATCAGCGCGGAAGGCGAACCGCGCGGCTTCACCGCCAACTCCTTCACCTCGGTCTCGCTCGAGCCGCCGCTGGTGCTTGTCTGCATCGCCAAGAGGGCGCTGGGGCACAGTGCTTTTTCGACGTCGAGAGGTTTCGCCATCAACATCCTGTCAGAGGACCAGAAGGCCCATTCCGGCATCTTCGCTTCCAAAGCAGCGGACAAGTTCGCGGCCGTGAGCTGGCAACCGGGCCGGACCGGCAATCCGCTGATCGACGGCTCCGTTGCGATGTTCGATTGCGGCATGGAGCAGCTGGTCGATGCTGGCGATCACTCGATCCTCATCGGCCGCGTCCGCGACTTCAGCCACAACGGAGCCCAGCCCCTCGGTTATTGCAGAGGCACCTACGTCACGCCTGGCCTCAGCCAGGAGGCGCTGGCGGCGGCGCCCCCCGATACGGAGGTCGGCGCCATTCTCGAGAACGAGGGCCGTGTGCTGTTCGTCGAAGCGGCGGACGGGATTTATGAATTGCCTGCGGGGCGCGGACTGGGCACGCCCAACGATGCGCGCAGCCTCAAGGGGCGCCTTGCCGCCAGGGCCATAGACGCCCAGCTCGGCTTCCTGTTCGCGGTGTGGGACAATGCCGCCGAACCCTGGCGCACGCATGTTTATTATCGCGGAACGGTCGAGGGATCCTATTCCGACGATCGCCAGATGCGGCTTGTCGACATCGAGAAGATCGCGGATCTGAAGATCGCCGATCCCGCAGTGCGTTCGATGCTTGCCCGCTATGCGCGCGAACGTACGGAAGATGCATTCGGCGTCTATGTCGGCAACGAGGTCGAAGGCGAAGTCCGGCCGCTCGCCAAGCCCTCGCCTTCTCAAATTTCTCTTTCCGGCCGCGGGTGAAACCGATGAAGTTTTCGCTTTTCGTGCACATGGAGCGATCGGACCTGGCAAAGCAGCATTCCGAGCTTGTCAGCGAGCTGGAGGAGTTGGTGCTGCAGGCGGAAGAGGCAGGATTCGAGACTGCCTGGATCGGCGAGCATCACGGGATGGAATTCACCATCTCGCCGAACCCGTTCATCAACATCGCCTGGCTCGCCGCCAAAACCAGGCGCATCCGGCTCGGAACAGGAACCATCGTCGCGCCGTTCTGGCACCCGATCAAGCTTGCCGGCGAAGCAGCGATGGCCGACGTCGTCACCGGCGGCCGTCTCGACATCGGCATTGCGCGCGGCGCCTACGCTTACGAATACCAGCGACTTTTCCCAGGCCTCGAGGCCTGGGGTGCCGGCCAGCGTATGCGCGAGATGGTGCCGGCAATCCGCGGCCTGTGGGATGGAGATTTCGAACTCGCCGGCGAGTTCTGGTCGTTTCCTTCAACCACCTCGTCGCCCAAGCCGCTGCAAAAGCCTTATCCGCCGATCTGGGTGGCCGCACGCGATCCGAACTCGCACGACTTTGCGGTTTCCAGCAAATGCAACGTCCAGGTTACGCCGCTCGCCTCCGGCGATGGCGAAGTGGCCAGCCTGATGGAGCGTTTCAATGCGGCGCGCAATGCCCACCCCGACGTACCAAGGCCGGAGATCATGCTGCTGATGCATACTTTCGTCGCCGAGGATGCCGCGGAGGCTGACCGGCTCGCGCAGGATCTGTCGCAGTTCTACTGCCAGTTCGGCGCCTGGTTCCAGAACAAGAAGCCGGTGCACCAGGGCATAATGGAAGCGCTGACCGAAGACGAGATCGCGGCCATGCCGCAATATGCGCCTGACAAGATCAAGCAGAACCTGGTCATTGGCGAAGCCGACGAGGTGATCGCCAGGCTGAAGGCCTACGAAGCGCTCGGCTACGATCAGTATTCGATCTGGATCGACAGCGGCCTTTCCCATCCGCGAAAGAAGAAATCGCTGCAGCTCTTCATCGACAGGGTGATGCCGGCCTTTTCCGAGCCGAAAGCTGGATTGCGATGAGCACCACTCAATTCAGGAACTATATTGACGGCAGCTTCGTCGAAGTGGCGGCGACCTTCGACAGCATCGATCCCTCGACGGGCGCGCCATGGGCGAAGATGCCCGCTGCATCGTCTGATGACGTCGACCGCGCCGTCGAAGCTGCTCACCGGGCGCTTGGCTCCGGCACGTGGCCGGCAATGACGGCAACGGCACGCGGCAAGCTTCTGGTGCGGCTCGGCGATCTGGTGGTCGCCAATGCCGACCGGCTGGCGGAACTCGAGACGCGCGATACCGGCAAGATCATCCGCGAGACCCGCGCCCAGATCGCCTATGTCGGCGACTATTACCGCTATTATGGCGGGCTGGCCGACAAGCACGAGGGCTCGTTTGTCCCCATCGACAAGGCCGACATGGAAGTGACCATCCGGCCGGAGCCAATTGGCGTCGTCGCCGCCATTGTGCCGTGGAACTCGCAGCTCTTCCTGTCCGCCGTCAAGCTCGGGCCGGCGCTGGCGGCCGGCTGCACCATCGTTCTGAAAGCATCGGAAGACGGCCCTGCCCCGTTGCTGGCCTTCGCCGAACTCGTCCATGAGGCGGGATTTCCCGCCGGGACCGTGAACATCCTGACCGGCTTCGGCCACGATTGCGGTCACCGGCTGACCAGTCATCCGCTCGTCGCCCGCGTCGCCTTCACCGGCGGTCCCTCGACCGCTCGGCAGATCGTCAGGAATACGGCGGAAAACCTCGCCTTCACGACGCTCGAGCTCGGCGGCAAAAGCCCGGTCGTGGTGTTTGCCGATGCCGATCTGGACAGCGCCGCCAACGCGGTCGTTGCCGGCATCTTCGCTGCCACCGGCCAGAGCTGCGTCGCCGGCTCGCGGCTGCTGGTCCAGCGCTCCGTGAAGGACGAATTCCTCGCCCGGCTCAAGCGCAAAGCCGAGGCGATCAGGATTGGCGATCCGCAGGATCCCGCGATCGAAATGGGACCGCTCGCCACCTCGCGCCAGCGCGAATGGATAGAGAAGATCATTGCTGACAGCCTGGCCGCGGGCGGGCAACTGGTCACCGGCGGCATACGCCCCGCGGGCATGGCGGACGGCTTCTATTACGCCTCGACGATTATCGACGCGCCTGATCAGACCCTTGCCTGCGTGCGCGAAGAGCTCTTCGGCCCAGTGCTCTGTGTGCTAGCCTTCGACGGCGAAGCTGAAGCGCTTTCGCTCGCCAACGACACGAAGTTCGGCCTGGCGTCCGGCGTGTTCACCACCAATCTGGCAAAAGCCCACCGCATGGCGCGCGGCATCCATGCCGGCGTGGTCTGGATCAACACCTATCGGGCGGTCTCGCCGCTGGTTCCGTTTGGCGGCTACGGCCAATCCGGGCTCGGCCGCGAGGGCGGCCTTGATGCGATCCGCGACTACACGCGTTCGAAATCGGTGTGGATACGCACCTCCGACGACCCGATTCCCGATCCTTTTGTCATGCGGTAGCCGCCGCTGGCCGGAGATGCGCGATCAAGGCGAAAACGACCGATCGCGAACAGACAACAACGAAAACAACAGAGGAGAACGACATGAAACTGATCATCACCGGCTTCCTTGCCGGATTTATTGCAACGACAGTTCTGGCAACGACGGCCGCAAAAGCCGAGGACATGGTGTTCACCAGCTGGGGCGGGACGACCCAGGAAGCGCAGACCAAATCCTGGGCCGAGCCGTTCACCGCTGCATCCGGCATCAAGGTCATGCAGGACGGCCCGACCGACTACGGCAAGCTGAAGGCGATGGTCGACAGCGGCAGTGTCAACTGGGACGTCGTCGACGTCGAGATGGATTTCGCCATCAAGGCGGCCAAGGACGGTCTGCTCGAGCCGATCGACTTCAAGACCGTCCCGAAGGCCGACCTCGATCCGCGCTTCACCACCGATCACGCCGTCGGCAGTTTCTACTATTCCTTCGTGCTCGCCTGGAACAAGGGCGCCGTTTCGGGTGAACCGGCCGGCTGGGCCGACATGTTCGACCTGACGAAGTTCCCGGGCAAGCGGACCTTCTACAAATGGTCGGCGCCCGGTGTCATCGAGATCGCGCTGCTGGCCGATGGTGTTCCGGCGGACAAGCTCTATCCGCTGGATCTCGATCGCGCCTTCAAGAAACTCGACACCATCAAGTCGGACATCGTCTGGTGGGGCGGCGGGGCGGAGTCGCAGCAATTGATCGCATCCGGCGAAGCAACGTTCGGCCAGCTGTGGAACGGCCGCGTCTTCGCACTGGACAAGGATGGCGCCGATGTCGGCGTCTCCTGGAACCAGAACCTGACCGCAGCCGACGTTCTGGTGGTACCGAAGGGTGCCAAGAACAAGGATACGGCGATGAAATTCCTCGCCGCGGCGAGCAGCCCCGCCGGCCAGGCCAAATTTGCCGAAGCCAGCGGTTATGCGCCGATCAACACCAAGGCCAAGGCAGAGATGCCGGCCGATGCGGTGAAATCGCTGCCGGACGCTCATGTCGACGGACAGATCAATCTCGACATGAACTACTGGGCCGCCAATCGCGACACCATCGCCGCGCGCTGGTATGCCTGGCAGGCGAAATAAGCCCGCCCTTGAACCGCAATGGACGAGACGGTTCGCGCCGTCTCGTCCCGTAGCCGGGTCGCTGTCATGTCGGTCGAAACACGCCGGAACTTTGGAACGGTGCGGGTGCCGGCAGGTCTCAATGGCCTGCTGCCGGCCCTGATTCTGATTATGCTGTTCTTCATCGTCCCCGTGCTGGCGCTGCTTTTGCGCAGTGTCACGGAGCCCGAGCCAGGCTTGCAGAACTATGCTGCCCTGCTTGGTGACGGCACCTATGCGCGGGTGTTCTTCAACACATTCCTGGTCGCGGCGTTGGTCACCATCGTCACGGTCCTTGTCGCCTTTCCGGTCGCCTGGATGCTGGCGATCATGCCTTCGGGACCGGCCTCGATCATCTTCGGCATCATCATTCTGTCGATGTGGACGAACCTGCTCACCCGCACCTATGCCTGGATGGTGCTCCTGCAGCGGACCGGCGTCATTAACCGGACGCTGATGACCATCGGCGTCATCGACCAGCCGCTGCCGCTCATCAACAATCTCACCGGCGTCACCATCGGCATGGTCTATATCATGCTGCCCTTCATGATCCTGCCGCTGGTCGGCACGTTACGGGCGATCGATCCGATGACGCTGCGTGCGGCGTCGCTGTGCGGCGCAAGCCCTTTCCAGGCGTTCCGCCGCATCCTCGTGCCGCTGTCGCTGCCCGGCGTCGCGGCCGGCGGCCTGATGGTCTTCGTCATGTCGCTCGGCTACTTCGTAACGCCGGCACTGCTCGGCGGCACGTCGAACATGATGCTTGCCGAAATGATCGCGCAGATGGTCCAGTCGCTGCTCAACTGGGGGCTCGGCAGCGCCGCTGCCTTCATCCTGCTTGTCGTCACCATGGTTCTCTACGCACTGCAGCTGCGCCTTGTCGGTGCCAGGCGCACGAGCGGAGGCATCTGAGATGCTGCTCGACTATGACCGCATGGGTTGGCTACGGGTTGCCCTGCTCGGCTTCACCGCGCTGGTCGCTGGCTTTCTTCTGTTGCCGGTGGTCTTCATTGTCCTGCTCTCCTTCGGCTCGTCGCGCTGGCTGGCTTTTCCGCCGCCCGGCTGGACGCTCAAATGGTACCAGGAGCTTTTTGCCGATCCGGCCTGGCTCGACGCCGCGCTGACCAGCGCTCGGATCGCCACCATGACGGCGATCCTGGCATTAGCGATCGGCCTGCTCGCCTCCTTTGCCCTGGTTCGCGGAAGGTTTGCCGGACGTGAGATCCTGCGCGGCCTGCTGCTGACGCCGATGGTGCTGCCCGTCGTTGTCTTCGCCATCGCCATCTACGCCTTCTTCCTTCGCCTTGGCCTCGGCGGCACCACCATCGGCTTCGTCATCGCCCACACCGTGCTGGCGCTGCCCTTCGCCATCATTCCGATCGCCACCGCGCTCGAAGGGTTCGACAAGTCGATCGAGGACGCGGCAATCGTCTGCGGGGCAAGCCCGCTCGAGGCCAGGCTCAGGATCACCTTGCCGTCGATCCGGATCGGCATCTTCTCCGCCGCGATCTTTTCCTTCCTCGCCTCGTGGGACGAAGTCGTGGTGGCGATCTTCATGGCCAGCCCCAGCTTGCAAACCTTGCCCGTCAAGATCTGGGGCAGTCTGCGGTCGGACCTCAGTCCGGTGATCGCCGCTGCCTCCAGCCTGCTGGTCGGGCTGACGCTTGCCCTGATGGTGATGACGGCGCTGCTGCAGCGAAAGTTCCGGACATGACCCACCCTTTCCTCTCCATTCGCAATCTGCGCAAGGCGTTCGGGGCGATCGTCGCCGTGCACGACGTCACGCTGGACATTCCCAGGGGCGAGTTCCTGACCTTCCTCGGGCCCTCCGGTTCGGGAAAATCGACGACGCTCTACGCGATCGCCGGCTTTCAGGACCCGACTTCCGGCGATGTCTTGCTGGAAGGAAAATCACTGCTTGCAGTGCCTTCGCACAAGCGCAACATCGGCATGGTCTTCCAGCGCTACACGCTGTTTCCGCATCTGACGGTGGCCGAAAACGTCGCTTTTCCGCTGCGGGTTCGCCGCCGGCCGGACGCCGATGTGAAGAAAAAGGTCGCCGACATGCTGGCCCTGGTGCGGCTCGAAAGCTTTGCCGGACGCTTACCCGGTGCGCTGTCGGGCGGCCAGCAGCAGCGCGTCGCGCTGGCCCGGGCGCTGGCCTACGATCCTCCGATCCTTTTGATGGACGAGCCATTGTCGGCGCTCGACAAGAAGCTGCGCGAGGAAATCCAGGGCGAAATCCGCCGCATCCATCGCCAGACCGGCGTCACCATTCTCTACGTCACCCACGATCAGGAAGAGGCGCTGCATCTGTCGGACCGAATCGCCCTGTTCAACGATGGCCGCATCGAGCAGACCGGCACCGGCGAGGATCTCTATCTCAGGCCGGCGACCGATTTCGTCGCCGGCTTCATCGGCAATTCGAATTTCCTCGCCGCCGAACATCTCGGCACCACCAACGGCACGACAACGATCCGCATGACAGACGGTTCGGTCATATCCGGAGTCAGGGCCAACGGCACGTTCGGCAAAGGCCAGAAGACCAGGCTGATGATCCGGCCCGAAGCCTTTAGCATGGAGCGGAGCCCGGCGAGCGCGGAACTGAATGTCGAGATCGTCGACATCGCATTTTACGGCGAGCGCCGGCGGATCGTCGCGCGCATCGCCGCTGGACAGGAGGTTGACATCAGGCCGACCACCGCCGCCATGCAATCGCAGGATGTGTGGCCCTGCAGCCGGCAGGTCTTTTTCGATCCCGCTGCTGCATTCCTGTTTCCGGCCTGACTAAGCCGCGGTGGATCGCCGCCCTTCAACGCTTCGCAGCGATGGAAGCGTGCTTGGGGACAAGCTGTGGTTAGGTCCATCATCAGCTTCGGTCAGCAACGCGCAACGTGATCGACGCTGCAGTCGGCTGATTGGATGGCGGGCGCAACTCCCGTATCCATTGACAGTCGTCATGCTCGGTTGGAAGATGAAGAAGGTCAGCGGCGATAGCCATACGGGAAGGCAATGGTCCAACCGCCAGATACCGGACACCATCCTGGCAGCGTCGTCGCGGTCATCGTCATTTGTTTGATCATCGTTGCTTTGTTCTTCATAGGCTTCAGATACTCAAGGCCAGGCCAGGGTACCCTCGTTATTCCCGGCGGTACGCTGCAGCAACCGTAAATCCGACCCCTTGGCGCTGACGCGAAGCCGTTCTCAGGCTGCCAAAAGTGCCCCGGCGGGACTGGGGGACGCCGCAGAATGGGCCAGCGGTTCGCAGCCGGTCTTTTGCTTCCCGCCGCAGCATTCCTTTCCCACCTAAACAACGAGCCTGACCGGTGTGAGGTCGACGATACTAGGAGACGACGAGCGCTCAGCCACTAGGCACTAGACGGCCCTGATCAGCCGGAGCAGAGAAAGCGCTTCGAAAAAGGTCCCCTTGCGAAAGGCAAGATAGGTCGGCTCTTCGACACCATGGAACCGGCGCTTGAAGGCCGCCTGCCCCTGCAGATTGAAGCGGGTGCGATTGACCCAGAGGGAGTCATAGGCACGCTGGAAGGCGTGCCGCCAGAAATCGCTTTCGGCAAACCCGCTAGGTCCGATTTCGACAAGCGGCGACAGGCCTAGGGTGACGACGGAAACACCTTCATCGCGAAAGCGGTCGACCGCGAATTTGGTCAGGCCGATCTCGGCATGCGCCGAGGCATCGATGTGCTTGCGCTTGAACGAGGTGGTGTAGCCGATGACCTTGCCGTCGCTGAACAGCGGATCGAAATCCAGCAAGGCCACGAGCTCCCCATCCGGACCGTGCAGGACGAAACGGCGCATATCGACGCCAAGGTGATCGGCAAAGGGCCTGTTGAGAAATCTCATCTCCCAGCGCTTGACGATGCGGTCGGCCCGCCAATTCTGGGAGAGCCTGGCAATCTCGTCGAGGAAGACAGTCCCGTTGTCCTCTGCGAAGGAAAAACCCTTCTTCAAGAGCCAGCGTTCGGAATAGCGCACTGTCTCATTGCGCTTTCCGGAAAAGTCGTGTCTGGGCAGGACAAGCCTGGTGTCGACGCCGAGGCGGTTGACCTGATAGCCAAGCCCGGCAAGCACGCGCGCCGTCTGGTCGCCGATCTGCACGAACCACGGGCTGCCGGCAACCTCAATGAAACGTCTGATATAGTCGCGCCGATCGGCCGGGGCAGCCACTGGATCACCGAGCGCGAAATGATGTCGCGTTTTGCTGCCGTAAGCGATGTAGCCCTGGGCATCGCCGAAGTAGTGAAGCCCCTTCTGCACGGCGGTCGAATAGGCAAGGGAAAAATCACCGTGGCGACGGACCAGCGCCAGGCGCTCGACATGGTTCAGCTGCAGCCGCGGTATTTTAGGCCCGCGGTTCTCCAGGAAACGATCGAGGCGTCTTCGCAGTGACGGCATGGTCGACTTTCGCGTGCCGGCTAGGCCGATGAAAGAGCTGACGGACCCCAAAACCGATCATATTGCCGCGAGCTGATCCTTATCTCAGCGCGGCATGTTTACCCGGCCGGAGCCGCCAGATTCGTAGGCGCAATCTGCCTCGGTCCCGCCCCCAGGCGGCAACATGCATTGTTGTCGACGCCCAGCGCCTGACGGCTGGTTGCTGCGCCCTTGGCGACACGAAAATCAATGCCACTTTCGGAAGCGCCCAGGTCACCTGCCAACACGATGTTCTTATCGAACGGCGCTCTGCGAAGATTCCGCTTGATAGGAAGCCAGGAACTCGTCGCGTTCTGCTATCCACAAATCAGCGTAGTCGACATTCTGCCATTCGGCAAACCACGGGCCGCCGCTGGTATAGTGGACCGCCTTAGGTGTGCCGACCGCAGGCTTTTCATTCCAACCTTCGAGCCAATTCCACTCTACCGGCAATGAGCCCAAATCTTTGTCGGCAACCCACTGCATTCGGTGAAGATAGGCGCCACTTTCCTGATTCACGACCTCTGGCGTGAGCGATCTGACCGAAGGATGCGCGCAATTGAACAGCATCAGCGACGACCAGTTTTTCCGAGGATAGGACGTCTGGACCACACCATCCATCTTGGTTGTGGCCTTCGGCGTATAGTCATGCTGGACGCAATAGACCGCCTTGTCCGAGTCCGTATATTTCAGCAGGCCTGCGACATCACCAAGCCACAGGAAATCGCAATCGCAAAACAGGGCCCAACCCGTGTAGTCGGCGAGAAAGGGCGTGAGGAAGCGCGTGTAGGTGAACTCCGTTGAGGCGAGCGGATCTTTTTCCCGCCAATATAGCCCGCGGGCACGCATCTCGTCCTGTTTGATCGGAATGACGGAGACAGGCGCCGACGCATGTTTGAGCAGCGAGTGTCGCGCGACGTCGTACGCGATCGGCTCACGGCTGTCCCATCCGATAAATACCCTAAACGCATCAGTCATATTCACTACCCTGGCTTTCGATTTTTACGGTCGTACACTAACTAGTTGGCGATGGCTCGGCAACAATTGCGGTCAACCAAGCCGGTTTCTCACAGATTTGTCCTGGCCTCAGCGTTGCTTTTTTGGGTGGACCGGGCCTCGCATTCCCAATGCGACACGGGCCCATTTCTGATAGGTGTAGCTGGCCGAATACGCGGCCACCATCGCACCAATGGAACCGTCCAGAAATCCCAGCCGGAAAATATAGCTGCGCACATAGGCCCAGACCGAGCGCAAAACCGCCTTGCCTATCGAGCTTTTTTTGCCCTCGGCAAGCAGTTGCGCGGCGGACGCTTCTGCGTACCGGCCGATCTTGTCGTGGGCATCTGCCAAGTCGGTAATGGAATCGTGCTCGATCGGCTGAGACAATCGGCTGACCTTCCCGTTCACCAATACCTTCTCGTGCACGGTGTCGTCGCTGAACCGCCCGGAGCGGCGACGGAAGAGCCTGAGCACCAGATCGGGCGACCAGCCGCTATGGCGGACAATGTGCCCGCAAAAGCGCGATCTTCTCGGTATTTCGAAGCCGTCATTGGCTTTTGGGTCGGCGATTGCGGCCCTTATTTCCGCGCCGAGCGGCGCCTCCACCCACTCATCGGCATCCAGCGAGAGGATCCAATCCCCCGTTGCCGCGGCCAGCGCACGGTTTTTTTGCGCACCAAAACCGGGCCAATCAACGGTCATCAGAACCTTTGCTCCCAGAGCACCGGCAATCTCCCTGGTTCTGTCGCTGCTGTTGTTGTCGAGAACGACGATCTCATCGGCAAAATGGACCGACCGAAGGCATTGCGCGATGGATGCCTCCTCGTTGCGGGTGATGATAATGACCGAGAGCGCCGGCACGGTCAGAATGCTCCGGCATCAAAGCTGCCACTGTCATTCGAATGCATCTGCAGCATCGGCTCCCGGCCCGTTAGCACACTGAGGGTACTAACCTAATTCAACAAAGTCGAAAATCATTTCAGATCAAGGCCTTCATACAGCGCCATCATTCGCTTGATCATGACATTGAAATCATAGTGTTCGGCCGCCGCTCTCACCCGGGCTGCGGTCTCAGGTCGTGACGACAACTGCAGCGCGTGCGCGAGCGCTGCAGCGAGGTCGCTTTCGCTGGCCGCATCGCAAACGAGCGTCGGCTCGAACCGCTCGACAAGCTCGCGCGCTCCACAGCCGGTGCTTACCACGGCGGGCAAGCCGCTGGCCATCGCTTCGATGACCACTGTGCCGAAAGGATCATAGATGGAAGGCAGCACGGCAATATCGGCCGCGCCGTACCACGGCAGCATGTCTTTCTGCGGCCCCAGCATCTTGAGCCGTGCGCCGAGACCGAGCCTGTCACCGGCCTGCCTGAAGGCGTTGGCGCGCGAATCATGGCCGATGACCCACAATTCAGGCTCGCCATCGAGCCTAGCGACCGCCTTCATCAGTGCAAGAAGTCCTTTTCGCGCAAAGCCCGAGCCGACAAACAGGACGACCGGCCTGTTTTCGTCGACGTCGAGCCGCGCGCGGATTGTCGCCCGATGCTGCTGGCGCAGCTGCGGGTTGAAGCGGTCGAGATCCACCCCGTTGGGAATATGGTGCACATTTTCCGCCGGATAATCGTAGTGACGGAAAATGTCCTCTGCCACCATCTTCGAAATGGCAATGACAGCTTTGAGCCTCGGGCTGGCGTAGGTTGCACGTTCAAGGCGCAGCGTCTGGCGGTGAAAGGGGCTCAGCGCCATTGCCGCCCTGCCAAGCCGCGTCTCGAAACGCCGCCGCTCGGCAAGATAGGCGGCATGAACGCCCTCCCCGGCCCGGAAGACATCGCAGCACGGGAGGCGATCGTTGCTCTGCACCAGCGCCGGCGGCATCTCGGCGATCTTGCGGCAGGCAGCTTGGGCAAAGGACGTCGCCCGCAGCGAACGCGGAAACCGGCGGCCGGCACAATGGATGAACTCGATGCCTTCATAACGCGGCCAGTCGCCGGACAGCACGGCCACCCGCCGCTGACGCGCGGCGAATGCGGCCATGATGTTTTCCAACATGATCTCGCCGCCACCGAAAGGCGCATAACGCTGGCGCACGAACAGGAGCGGCCTGTCGAATTGAATTTCGGTGCCACGAATGCCGGCGTACATGGGGTCTGGGCTCCGGCCTTGTTGCCATCTGACGATGTCTATAGAGGCCAGCTCGCATCGGCAACACTTGGAAAGCTCACCCGCCGGAACTCAGAACAGGCCTGTGTCCATTGTCCGCAACTGCTTGCGATTTGCCTAACGGTGCTGCATGTAGAAATTAACTGCAAACAGCGGATCAGCGCCAGCTCCAGCCGGGCGGTGACCGCCATGAGGGGAATCGATGGCTTGAGCAAAGCAACCTGGCCCGCCATTGTCCGCCGGACGATTACCGACACCGCCATATATCGGCTGAGACACACCTTCGGAAGACGGGCAGAAGTGTCATCGCTGCGGCCGATAACGCCCCTTAAAGCGAATGACCTGCCTTTGATCCTCGTCATCCGCAACGAGGCGGACAGGCTACGCCCGTTCCTGAAGCACTATCGCGAACTCGGCGTCACCAGATTCGCCGTCCTCGATGACCGCTCGACAGACGGAACAGCTGAGCTTCTGGCCGAGCAGCCAGATGTCGATCTATTCAGCTCGCCGATCACCTATTCGCAGTCGGACCTGGGAAACCTTTGGCGTCAGCGGATTGTGCAGATCTATGGTCAGCCTCGCTGGTATCTGACCGTGGATGCGGACGAATATCTTGTCTATGACGGTATGGATCAGCATCCGCTCGGTGCGATGGCCGACTGGCTCAAGCGGCGCGGAATGACACGCCTGCTGGCGCCGATGATCGACATGTATCCGAGCGGAAACATCTGGGACGTACCCTTCGATCCCATCGTGCCGCCATGGCAAGTTGCGGACCATTTCGACGGCAGCGGCTATGAGGTGACGAGGAGCCCCCGGCATCTCAAGATCACAGGCGGCCCGAGAACCCGGCTTTTCGCCAGGCAGCACAAGTTGACCAAGTTTCCTCTGATATATGTTGATCGCCAGACGATTTTTACGTCGATTCACTCACCGCTGCCCTACTGGCGAAACTATATAAAGGGATTGGCTGGCCTGCTTCATTTCAAGTTCTTCGCCGATTTCAACGACAAGGCGCAGGTCGCGGTGGCGGAAGGTCAGTATTGGAACGGCGCTTCCAAATATCGCCAGTATCATGAGGTATCGAGCGGTAAAGCCGCTCTCAGCGCGATGAGCGAACAGTCAATGCTGTACGAAGGAGCTCACAGCCTGTTCAAAACGGGTTTGATCGACAAAATTGATTGGTAGACGGCATTTCAAGCAGATGCCGAACCGACATCATGCATAACCGAATGCTTTCATAAGCTGGGCACCTCGTCCTTGGACCAGGTCCTGTAGCTCGGCGTTTCCAAGTTCGGAGCGCCATCTTCCGCTCCCGTCATAGATCGGCTGATTGACCTGTTGGTTCCGGAGCACCGCATGCGGCGTCTCGCCGCTGGCGTCGGTCGGCTTGAACCACTGCTGCGGGTTCTTGTGATAGTCGAGGAGATCCGGGCTGAAGGTTACATCGAGAAAGCCGCATATCTGCTCGACGACTTTGGCCGGATTCTCGACCAGGTCCTCATAGCGATAGATCAGCACATCCGGCTTTCCCCGTTCCGCAAGAACCAGCGCATTGTCGTTGATCCAGCGGTCGAGAGCCTCCGTTGGGTCGCCAAGTCGTTTGATCAGGGACGCTACGACGTCGCGCCCATCTCGCACCGGCATGACGAAACGCGCACCGGGCACGAGCCGGCGAATGCGGGCGACACGGCGGATATGCCGCGGTGTCTTTTCAAGCAGCAGGTTCTTTCCAGCATCGAGCGCCGCTCGCTTCAGTTTCCAGAAGCGGAACATGGCCAGTGGCGTCCACTTGAAGAAAATGTTGGTTTCCTGGAGCGGCAGGTAGACGTCGGGATGCGACGCAAGGATCGTCGCAATCAACGTCGTCCCGCTATGGCCGCAGCCGCAAATGAATCCGGTCCGCATCACCATGTCGGCAATGCTCCCTAACCCAAGGCGACCCGGGCGCGGTTATCGACGCGAGCGTAGCACAAGCCGTTCGTGCTAAAAACCTTGTCCAGCTTCTCCCAATATTCGAACTTAGCCAACTGCTCGTCACAATAGGCCACGTCGTCCTCGGAAAGATATTCCCCGTAACCGCCTATCTTGCCCTTGCGCACCTTGAAGCTTTCGGGATCATTCGCATCGCGCGGCTGTAATATCTTGCCGTATCGATCGGACAGATCACCGGTCGATTCACTCACTTTCATCTTGTCGAACGTTCGGTTGTTCGCCACCTCGACAAGCGTCCGATCGTCAGCCTGCTGGTTCAGGAATCCAAGGATCGCGCGAAGGACACCAGCCGTATCCCGATGCATATCTTCATATTGAAGATACCGGATTTCGCGCATCCGGGGCATGGCCGCGAACCAATGCAGATTAAATCTGATGATCTTTTCAATCCCATGATTGTCGCTTCTGATAAAATCGCTGAACGATCCCGCTGGAAGCATGTGGCGCTTCTGAACCTGAAAGTACCCTGAGACCACCGTATCTCTTGGATCGCGAACAAGCATTATTGTTCTTCTCTTCTTGTATCGAGATTTATTCTCCTTGAGGCCCGATATCGGTCGAAGTAACTTGTGGTCGGTTCCGTCGTGAATGTATTGAACTTCAACTCCGAGATCGTCCAGCATGACACGCAGCCACGTGCGCCCCGATTTTGGAAAGGATACGATAAGAGGAAGAGGCGGCTCTTTGGCCTGGAAAAATTTTAGAAAGGACATGTTTAGAAAGGACATGGAGAGACCTCCTTTAGATTATCAGAGCTGGCGCCCGAACCGCTGCCGGCCAGACCAACCCCATTACTGGGCGCCTAAGCCTACGGCTAATTCGAACACAAGGCAGAAATGCCGGCAAGAATTGCGATCCTCTGCGGGGCGAATTGGCCTTTACTATATCCCGGTTCGGAATGCCTTATGTTTTTTGGCCTGTTGCGACGACTGTTCGACACGGGCGCTCCATTCCGCGGTCCGTCGGCCGAACTCCTTAATGCGCATCGCGTCGAAGCGTATTCAGTGACGCGCTTTTGGACGACATGCATTAGCCACTCACTTTTGTGAGCCATGGCGCCAGAATGGACTCGGCCTCGCCCATCACCACGGACCAGGGGCGTTCCCGTTTCGAGACCAGCACGGCCGATGGATAGTAGGGCGTGCGGTCGCCCTCGACCGGCCAGGAGCGTTTGAAGCCGTCGCCCAGAATGAAAACCGAGGGGATGCCGAGCGCGCCGGCCAGATGCGCTCCGGTATTGCTGATGGTCACCACGGCGTCCATCGCGGCAACCTGCGCGGCGAAAAGATCCATGTCGACGAGCTGATCGACCGATCTGTCATGAAGAATTCGCTCCGGCTCACCGTCGGTCAGGATCTTCAGATCGGTCTCGATCTGGCCGTACTGCAGCGAGACGAACCGGAGGTCCGGTCGGCCGATCAGGTTTCGCCAGGCGGCAAGCGGCGGCAGGTCTTTGCCGGGATTGGAGCTGCCCCATGCGATACCGACCAACGGCCGTCCTTCCTTCCGGTAGCGGGCGCGAAGTTCAGCGACCCGGGCCGGATCCGGCTTAAGGGGCACGAAATGCTCGCGGATCGTCGCCTCGTCGGTTTCGAAAACGGCAGTCAGATGCTGGACGCCGGCGAAGGCCTGCGCCTCGGCATAGGCGGCCTTGCCGCCAGCGCCGACCGGCCGCACATCGGCGGTCGGAAAAGTGCGCTGAAAGAGCGGTACCAGGCGGCGCTCGACCAGCACGATCGAGCGGGCGGCGCGCTCCAGGGCACAGCCGACGGAACTCGCATGATGGATCGCGGTGGCCAGACCCTGCTTTTCGGTTTCCATCAGATCAATCAGCAGTGTCTGGCCAGAAATATCCTGGCCCAGCCACTCGCCATCGACGCGGCCGTTGACGATGTGGCGTCGGGCGATCCTGAGTTCGGCGGCTGCGCCATAAGCGCCCATCCGCATCAGCGCCTTGCTGAGCTCGTCGATCAGGTGGACCTCGCCCCTCGACTTCGCAATGGATCCAAGAGCCAGGGCTTTCGGCAGGGCCGCCGGCCAATCGCGGGACTCGACGCTTCGCCGATAATCCGCCATCTGATCGGCAATGTCGCCGTCGCGCCAGCGAAGGAAGAGCTGCCGGCGGTGACGTCGGAACCAGACCTTGTATTTGTAGCCTGCAAGCGCGACAGCGCGGCGCAACCGGCCGAGAAGTAGGCTACCTTCCATCGCCAGCTCCGCTGATGATTTGCATGACCCGTCCGCCTGCTTCCTGCACTGCCGACGCCCAGGCTCGGCCGCCTTTTCGGGCCAGTCGAACGCTCGGATATGCGGCGACGGTCTCGCCGAAGGCAGGCCAGGACAGTCGAAACCCGTCGTCGAGCATGACAATCGTCGGCACGCCGAGCGCTCCGGCCAGGTTGGCGCCGGTATTGCTGATCGTCACCACCGCGTCGAGCGCCGCAATTTGGGCGGCAAAGCGGTCCATGTCCGTCAACTGGTCGACGGAAGCGTCATGGATGATGCGCCCCGGCGCGTGGCGCTCGAACTCGGAGAGGGCCGGCCCGACATCGCCATATTGCAAGCTGACGAGGCGCCCCGGCAGACTGCTGAACAGCGTCCGCCAATCGTCCAGGGCCGGCAGATCCTTGCTCTTGTTGAGGCTTCCCCAAGCAAATCCGATCAGGGGACCTGGGCCGCCATCGAGATAGGTGCCGCGCAGCTCGGCAACCAGTCGGCGGTCCGGCTCCAGCGGAACGAAGGGCGCGCGTGCCGCCGGGTCGTCCGGCCAGAAATGCTTTGCGAGCGTCTCGAAACCGGCAACGACATCGGCGTCCACCGCCGCCATGTCCTCTTCCCCTTCAATCCTGACATCGAGCGCAGGATATGTTCTGCGATAAAGCGGTGCCAGTCGCGGCTCGACGAAGACGATGCATCGACCGGCAGCCGCAGCTGCTGGACCAAGCAAAGACGCGAACTGGAAAAAGATCGCCAGGTCGCCTTCGCGACGATCGACGAGAAGCGTGCGACCCGCAAGATCACTGCCATCCCAATCGGGCCTGCCGCGCAGCTGCTTGCTCGCCGCCATCAACTGCCAGATGCGATTTCCTCCGTCGAGACGCCTCAGTCCACGCCCCGCTTTCTTGATCAGGCCGAGATCGCCAAGCTGCTCACCAAGCACGCCAAGCGCCAGTGCATGGTCGCGAGCAGTTTGCCAATCACCACGCTGCACGCTTTCCTCCATCAGCCTCATATGCCGTTCGGCGCTTTCGTCGGCGTGGCGCGAAGGACGTCTAAGAAGTTCCTTTGCCCGCTCGAGAACCTTCTGCAGCCGCTTGCCGACGGCGCCTTGCGGGCGCAGATCGGCGGTTTTTGCCTTCTGAAGGATGGTTCGTCTGTTCTGCACGGCGATGTTCTATCGTCCCCGGGGAGCGTCGGAAAGCGTCGTCAGGATCGACGAGAGCCGCCGGCCGGCCTCGTCGAGCACCAGCGACCAAGGGCGCCCCTCCTTGCGAATGACAATGCCCTTCGGATACCAGGGTGTCCGGTCGCCAGTCACTGGCCATGCCGTCTGAAAATTATCGTCGATGAGGAAAACAGTCGGCACGCCAATGGCTCCCGCAAGATGGGCCGCCGTATTGCTGATCGTCACGACAGCATCGAGTGCGGCGAGCTGTGCGGCGAAACGGTCCATGTCGACCATCTGGTCGACGCTGTCGTCAAAGATCAGACGCGCGTCGTTGCCGTTGCGAAGGCGCCGCAACGCCGGCTTGATCTGCCCGTACTGGAGCGAAACGAATGTCGCTGGCGTCTGGGCGATGAACCGTGCCCATTCAGGAAAATCAGGCACGTCCTTGGTATGGGACTTGCTGCCCCAGGAGAGACCGACCAGCGGCAGATCCGTCATCGCCCGATAGCGCTTGCGGAATGCCTCGACGAGTTCAGGATCTGCCCGCAGCGGTACGAAGTCGGCAGCAAGCTTTTCGGCGTCGCGTCCGAACACCCAGGCGAGATCTTCGAAAGTCGCGTGTTTGTCGCCGACCACATCCCGCTGCGCCGGGACCACGGTCGCCTTCGGGAACGTTCGCTGCAGAATTGATACCAGGCGCGGCTCGACCCGAATTGTTGCACTTTGGGCATAGGCAGCGGCAGCGCCGGCCAGTCGCGCGTGGCGGATAACCCGGCCAAGGCTGCGCGGGTCATCCTCCACAAGATCGATCAGCAGTGTATCCGATCCG
The DNA here is from genome assembly GCF_040321495.1 of Mesorhizobium sp. M0408. NCBI lineage: Bacteria > Pseudomonadati > Pseudomonadota > Alphaproteobacteria > Hyphomicrobiales > Phyllobacteriaceae > Mesorhizobium > Mesorhizobium sp. M0408. The sequence continues at coordinate 140,662 of NZ_JAMYRO010000013.1, forward strand.
AGATTCTCGCCGGTCCACTCGTTGGCGCTCTTCCCTTTCCGCAGCCGGCGAGCGGAAAGCCGAAGCTCAGCTGCCCGCGCAAAGTTGCCAAGGCGTTCGAACGCCTGGCCCGCCTTCTGCATCAGCTCCGGGTCGCGATTATGATCGGCCGTGACAGCCATCTCATTGGTACCGGCTTCAAGGCCTTTCCAGTCCCTGCGCACGATCAGGGCCTCAACCTTGGCCTGTAGCTCAAGAATGGAACGAGGCTGCTTGGGACTGAAAAACAACCTGCGCACCGCCTTTTTGTACCGGCGCACCTGAAGGCCCAGTCCACCAATCACATACCGGACATAGGAACCGTGATAAAAGCTGGTCATCGGCCTTCAGCGCAATACGCTCTGCCGCAGCTTTTTGCCGCTTTCGACCATCGGATCGGGCGTCTCCAGGTGGAATATCGAACGATATATCTCGCTGTGCTTGGCAAGCTGGTCATGCGTTCCAGCATCGACAAGCTGTCCGGCGTCAAACACGAGAATACGATCGGCCGCCTTGATTGTAGACAGCCTGTGCGCAATGCAGATCACCGTGCGCTGAAATGTGTTGTCGAAGGCTGCCTCCATGACCGCCCGTTCGTTTTCACCGTCGAGCGCGGATGTCGCTTCATCATAGACGATTACCGCAGCATTCTTGAGCAGGGCGCGTGCGATGGCAACGCGTTGTTTCTGCCCGCCCGACAGGTTGGTGCCGCTCGGCCCGACAAGCGTGTCGAGCCCGTTTTCGAGCGCAGACGCAAAGCTGGTGACCCGGGCGAGATTCGCAGCGGACTCGATTTCCTGATCGGTGGCGTTTGGGCGACCGTCGCGAATGTTGTCGCGGATCGAGCCTTCGAACAGGAAGACGTCCTGAGATACCAGTGCGATGTTATCGCGAACGTCGGCCAGGCTGATCTTCGAAATGTCCTTTCCGTCGATCAGGATCCTGCCCTTGTCCGGCTCCATCAGGCGCAGGATCAGATTGACGATGGTGGTCTTGCCGGCGCCGGAGCGGCCGACGATCGCCAGCTTCTCACGAGGTCGCACGTCGAAGGAAACACCCTCGAGCGCGGGGCTGTTGCCGTCATAGGAAAAGGCCACATCTTCAAAGCGGATACCACCATCGACGTCGGTCAGACGCTCGCCCGCAATCGCGAGTCGCCGTTGCTCGGGCGTGTCGATCAAATCATACATCTGCTCGACGGCGACCATTTGCTTCTGCATGTCGACATTGACCCGGGCCAACCGCTTGGCAGGCTCATAGGCAAGCAGGAACGCGGTAATGAAGGCCATGAATTCGCCGGGCGTCTTGCCGTTGCCGAGGGTCTGCCAGCTGGCGTACATAACGAAAAGCCCGATGATCACGCCGCCGCCGGTCTCCATCAATGGGCTCATCAATGCTGACGTCCGGTTGATCTGGATGCCACGTCTTTCCATCTTGCGGACGGCCTTTGCAAAGCTGGCAACCGCCTTGTCCTCGAGCTGGAAGGACTTGATGGTGCGGATGCCTTCGACGGCTTCCGTGCCGATCGACTGGACTTGTGCGGCCAATTCCGTCTCGCCCCTCGCCAGCGCCTTGAGCTTCCTTGTTATCGCGCCGACTGACAGGAACAGCATCGGCAGAACCGCCACGGATATCAGCGACATCACCGGGTCCTGCTTGACCATGACGCTGGCCAAGGCAATCAGGGTCAGCAGATCAGAGACGGCGCTGCTCGTGAGGGTGAGAATAACGGTCGCCCCGGCGCGCGCGTTGAACATGATTTTGGAGATGAATTTTGCCGGATGCTGGTTCGCGAAACGGCTGATGTCGAAATACACCATTCGGGAAAATTGCCGGTTTTGCAGGTCCGAAACGATAGCCCGGCGAATCTTTCCCGTCGTGATGGTCTGGCAGTAGGCAGCTATGCCCTTGACCAGGAAAATGCCGATGATGACGGCGCTGATACCCGATACAGCGGCAGCGTCTCGCTCGACATAGATGGTGTTGATCATGACTTTCATGATCCAGGCCGCCGCGCCGGTCGCCGCAGCAGCGGCGATCGAGCACAGCAAACCTGTCACATACAGCATCTTGTGCGGCGGCAGATTTTCGCCAATCAGACGCTTGATCAGCGGATATGCTGGGGCCGTTGACACTCGTTTCTTTGTAATCATCTCGTCGCCGCCCGTTGCGATCCCGTCCGGTCTTCACGTTATCTTGAAGCGCGAGACGGTTTCGATCACCTGTCTGTGGCTTCGTTCCCGACCGCAGTCAATGCCGAACCGGATCCTTGCACGTCATCGGCCTATGACCGTCGGTTCCTCGCATGCGAGCATAGCGGACCCCAGCCACGCGGCTCTTGCGCCATTCGTCGTCGGCCGCGCTATGCCTGGTCAGTGTTTCGCGAGGACCATGAGATGGCTTCCAAGAGGCGATGTGTGATTGCTTTTGATTGAAAAGCCCACATCCGAAAGCACCGCGATCATCTCCTTATCCTTGCCAGGAGGGACGCGGGCAACGATCGTTTGAGCACGCCCGGCGATATCGCACAGCACGCGTCGCGCCTTGTCCGCGCCGAGGCTCCACTGCATGTGATGGTAGACCGCCAGCAGCATGACGATGTCGTACTGCGGTTGGAGAACATTTTGCAGCTTCCGGCTGCCAAGATCGAGACAATCGAACCGGCTTTGGACCGGACAACCCAGGAAGATCATCCTGGCCGTCTCGATATGCGGCTTGAGAATGTCGATCCCATGGATCGAACTCGGTCCTAGCTTGGATATCTCATAGGCGACAACACCCATGTTGCAGCCAACATCGAGAATGGATTTCCCGGCGTAGTCGACCTCTGCTGAGAATAGGCCGTCCAGTCGGTCGTCCCACGTTCCCTTGAATCTCTTTTGCTTATTTGACCACCACAAATCATTGTTCTCCAAAAACGGCGCCGGACTGGTTACCTTGACGGAGGGGGACTGTGCGCCCGGCCTAACTCGGTCCAGTTGCTGGCGCGCAAACGACACTGTCCTGAGCGTCCTGTAAACGCAACCGCGGGAGAAAGGAACTCCTGATCACAGCATCCTGCGAAGACGTTTCGGTAAGTTGACGAACACCCGGCCCGACAAATCGACATACTGGTTGGAAATGGCAACGTCGCTTGGTGCCCCCTACCCGTGCCTGCCCTCGAGTTCCTGAAACGCACGATAGCCCGGGCCGGCACACGCAGGGACATAAGTAATGCCCCGTAGGCAAGGCAAGCCCATATTTGTTCTTGCTTTGTGCCGGCAGCTATGCTACTAATTTGCCTATGGTGCTGATTTGCACCAACGACCGTCTTGCCGCGACATGCGGTTTTTCAGCCAGGCTCGATCAAAGCTCGCCCGCATCGCGGGGCTTTTGGCCAATCACGGCCGAGTGCCGGCCTTTTCGGCAGCTTCCGAGAATGGAAATCGGAAAAGCAGGTTCCGGTTCTCGTCGCAGATTTCGAAGGAAAGGCCTGTCAGGACCGGGCTGCCGCTGAGCAGGCCCTCGGCCAGGATTTCCTTGGCCGAAGCCATTGCGTTATCCTGAGCCGCGGACAAACCGTCCAACTCCTGACCCTCGAAATCTTCCGTCAAGCGGCCGTCATTGTTTCGGAAATGAAAAAAATATCTCGGCATGCCTGCTCCGGTTGGTTGGTTTATCTAGTCGCAAGCGGTCTCAGGAACAGCGTCGGATTTGTGCACGACAGCACCGTGCGATTTTGCGTTGGGATTCATGGCGTTTAGGCCTTCATGCGTCAGGTCGATCGAACAGTACCCCCAGCCCGTGTTCGAACGCACATGCCGCAATCATGTCGTCCAGGGCTTTTCCGGAGGCCGGGCAATTCGGCATGACAGCCCTGATCGCGATCTCAGCCGCTGCGGTGGAAACCGCATCGTGGCGCCTCTTCCTGGTCTCCATGTATTGCTCGAGCTGACTTTTCAGGCGCCGCGCGGCAATCTCGTCAACGACCATCGTTCTCCCTCGATTCGGCACAATGTCCGTCTTCCGGGTCTGTCCTCCGGATAAAGGTCCGCTGCCATCGGGTAGCAGCGGACCACTCGGCTGGGTGAGCCAATGACCCGAGGCGGGGGTGTCTCGGACCGCCACCACAATAGCTTCGGCAGGCCACTCGTTCCACAGAACGCTGTCGTTGGTAATTTTCGTACACTGAGCATTGCCGCAGACAGTCTGCGACCGTGGGATTTTTGCGCTATGCCCGTAGCCTGATAACCGGATCAGCTTCGGCTTCGATCGACATAGCTGTAGATGCCCGCGCCGATCGCGACCGCTCCTACAGTGATCAGAATCGATGGCACCCCCATCGACGTGGCGACGATCCCCCAGACAATGGCGACGGCAATTGCGCCGGCCGTTCCCAGCACCAGTCTAAGCCGTTTCGACATTATCCATTCCCCCAAAAGTGCATCTTTGGCCTTTTCCGGTCGAAATACCGCAATGCGGCACCATTGTCTGCGTTTCGTCCAACTTTTTATGCCGCCCCTGAGCCCCGACCGCTGAGGCGTAAGCGATCCGTATGCGGCCTTGTCGCAAACATCCACTCGACAACGAGGAAGCTTGGGCGCGAGCCCGAGAAGCGAGGCGTCAGAAAGCGAGGTATCTATGCAAAATTTTCGGAATTTACTCCGGTTCACGATCACGGGCATGGCGGCCACGACAACCGCACTAGTCATCACGGGCCTTACCCCCGAGACAACCGAAGCGACGTTGATTTGCCATGGGTTGGTCTGCCAGAAGGCGAGCAATGAAGGCAGTGCCTTCGGCGCCAAATATCAGCGCAAATGCACCTGCGAAAATGTAAGCGAGGGCGCTAACAATCATCCCTCCCCGCACAATGTCAACAAGGGGCCCATCGGCGGCTCAAGCAGCAGAGCGGATCGAGCGGCGCCAGCGGCTCAAGCGGTACTACCAGTTCGAGCGGCAGCAGCGGTTCGAGCGGCAGCAGCGGATCCAGTGGCGGCAACGACGGAACGGCGGGTCTAACGGCAGCGGCGGAGTGTAGCGGCTGCTCAAGCGGCTCCGGTGGCGGCGCCACTCGAGTTGAACCGTGGCGGCGACCACGCGGCCGGCAACGACGATCGATCCTCACGACAACGGGAGTAGTAGTATGACGCTCCGACCGAAATCGGCGACCGCGCCCCTCACTGGCCTTGCAGGATTGCTTGGTCTTGCGCTCACCGTCGCGATGCTCGCCGACAGAAGCTGGCCTGTGCATTTGCAGGCCATGACTGTCATTGCAGCTACTACTACTGCAGCAATGATCGCGGTCGACACGGCTTATTTCGAGACGTTTCGAAGGCGTTCAACGGGATTGCAGGCGAAGCCGATGCGAGCGCTTGAAGTCGAGCGTGTCGTGCGCAAGCTCATCGGCTTCATCGTTACGCTCACGACCATTGCCGCAGTCTACTGGATAGTGCCGGAATACCGGCGTGGGTTTTACGCCCCCTACTGGGCAGCGCTCTACGACACCTTGCCGGTGCTGCTCGTCGGTCGCCGATCGGGCGCTCAGGCTGAATGCCCTTGCTCTGACGATCTGCGGCAGTCGGCGCTATCGCCTCAAGGCGTGATCGCGATGCCGATCCTCGCCGCTCATCGGCAACGGCCGATCGCCCTCGAGCAGGCGGGTGATCCGGGCGAAGCCGGCAAAAGCCTTTCTCGCTTCCTCGGCCGACATCCGGCCGGCCATGGCCGCAGCGCAGCAATTCACGGCGCACTGGTAAACCGGCCCGCGCCGCCCCGCCGGCCATTTTCGCAAGAATGCCATTGCTTCGGCAACGCTGTCGATCTCCTCCACGGGCTGTCCCTGTCCGCGCAAAACCCGCACGGGCGAAAAGAATTGCAAGCGGTCCATCATTTCCTCCCCGTCGACCGGATGCGTGCGATCGAACCCCACTAAACTCGCGAACCCGACTTTGGTTCCCGGCAAAAGAGGGCTTGGCCTGAAAAATGTTGGCTGCACGAGACGAGCAGCGGTGGACGCGCCCGGCAGCTCCAATTGGGTGACATCTTGCCCCAATTGGGTGACATCTTGCCATTGTGCGGGAACGTTAGCGCGGCTGATGCATTTCGATGCCACGAGCAGTCTTTTTGAGGGAAATGCCAAAACATGAGAATAGCCCATGTGGCGCCGCTCCATGAATCCGTGCCACCCCGGTTCTATGGAGGGACGGAGCGCATCGTCTCCTATCTGACCGAAGGATTGGTCGAGCTTGGCCATGACGTGACCCTGTTCGCCAGCGGCGATACCAAGACGTCGGCGAAATTGGTGGCGTGTCGCGAGCGTGCGCTCCGTCTCGATCCGCGCCCGCACAAATCCGAAACCGCGGCGCATCTCTCGATGCTCGCCGAGGTGAGGAGCCGTGCGCAACAGTTCGACATCATCCATTTCCATCTCAGCCACTTCCTGCATTTTCCTTTCTTCGAACACATGCCCGACCGGACGGTGACGACACCGCATGGCAGGCTCGACTATGTCGACCTGGCCCCGGCCTACGAACATTTTCCGCGCTTTCCGATGATCTCGATTTCGCGCAGCCAGAGAACCGGGCTACCCAGGGCCAATTGGCTGGCGACCATCCATCACGGGCTACCGATCAACATGTACAAGCCGACTTTCGAGACGGAGGTGGACGAGCCGTATCTGGCCTTTCTCGGCCGGCTGTCGCGCGACAAGCGCCCGGAGCGTGCCATTGAGATCGCCTTGCGCTCCGGGCTGAAACTGAAGCTTGCAGCAAAGATCGGCGACGACGACCGCCCTTTTTTCCACGACACGGTCGAGCCGCTGATCGACGGCGACCGTGTCGACTATATCGGCGAGATCGAAGAGGACAGAAAAGCGGAATTCCTCGGCAAGGCGGCCGGCCTGCTGTTTCCGATCGATTGGCCGGAGCCGTTCGGTCTTGCCGCGATAGAGGCTATGGCCTGTGGCACGCCGGTAATCGCCTGGAAATGCGGTGCCCTGCCGGAGATCATCGACCACGGCGTGACCGGTTTCCTTGTCGATACGGTCGATGCCGCAGTCACCTCGATACCGGAATTGCTGCGCCTCGACAGGCGACAGGTGAGAGCCGTGTTCGAAAACCGTTTTTCTGCCACGAGAATGGCCCACGACTATGTGGCTGCGTATACGCGCCTGATCGACGCTCCCGGTGAAGCGAGAGCGTCCTGATCGGCGTCATTGTGGACGTTGGAACGAAACGACAGAGCTTGTGACGTATGAATCAACTCGACGAGCGTAAGCTTGATCCCGCCGTAGCCCTTGCCTCCCTCGACGAGGTTGCGCCCCGGGAGCCGCACCGGCTGTTCGCCCTCAAGCAAGCCGACTGCTTCGCGGTGGCCGACGCCTATGGCGACATCCGCGGCGCCGGCGATGGCTTTTTCCGAGACGACACGCGTGTGCTTTCGGAATTCCGGCTGACGGTCGGTGGCCGGCAAATGTCGTTGCTCGGCGCCTCGCTCAGCCAGGACAATGTGCTTTTCACCTCGAACCTGACCAATCTGCCGATCCAGAGTGTCGGTGGTCGCGACATTCCGCAGGGCGCGATCCACATAGAACGCGTCAGGCTGCTTTGGCAGGACCGGCTGTTCGAGCGCATCACCCTTTCCAACTACAGCCAGGAATCGTCGGCCATTCGGGTTTCCTTGCATTTCGCAGCAGATTTCCGCGACATGTTCGAGGTGCGCGGTTCGACCCGGCTCAAGCGCGGAATAGCCCACGCCGCCGAGACCAGTCCGACATCCGTGGTGCTTCGATATGACGGGCTGGACCAGCTCGTGCGCCTGTCGGCGATCTCGTTCTCGCAGGCGCCGGACAATTTGACCGCCAGCCGCGCGGATTTCCTGGTTGCGGTGACGAAGCGCAGCAGCGAGGTCCTCTATATCGAGGTCGGCCCGGAAGTGGCGGAGACACCCGACCGCGACCGTTTTCGGGCTGCTGCCGCCCGCGCTCGCTTCGGCATGCGCGCCAAACGCCGCCACGGCGCGACGGTGCACAGCTCCGGCCGCGTCTTCAACGACTGGATCGAACGCGCGCGCGCGGACGTGGCGTTGCTGACCACCGAGCTTTCAACCGGACCTTACCCCTATGCCGGCATACCCTGGTTCTCGACGGCATTTGGCCGTGACGGGGTGATTTCCGCACTGCAGATGCTGTGGTTGAATCCTGGGCTGGCGCGCGGCGTACTCGCCTTTCTCGCCCAGCATCAGGCGACCGAAACGTCGCCGTTCAGCGATTCGCAGCCGGGCAAGATCATGCACGAGACCCGCAAGGGCGAGATGGCGGCACTGCGGGAGCTCCCGTTCGGCCGCTATTACGGCGGCGTCGATACCACGCCGCTCTACATTCATCTCGCTTGCGCCTATGCGGATCGTACCGGCGACATGGCGTTCGTCGACAGCCTGTGGCCATCGCTCTGTGCAGCGGCCGAATGGACGGAGGAGACAAGCCGCGCGACCGGCTTCGTTACCTACCAGCGCGGCGCCGAGACCGGCCTTGCCAACCAGGGCTGGAAGGACAGTTTCGATTCCGTCTTCCATGCCGATGGCCGCATGCCCAAGGGGCCGATCGCCCTGGTCGAGGTGCAAGGCTACGTCTTTGCCGCGTTCCGTGGGCTGGCGGCGCTCGCCCGCCGCCGCGGCGAGGACGACAAGGCCGATCATTGGGAGGAACGCGCCGAAACCATGCGCGCCGCGGTGGAACGCCATTTCTGGATGGACGATCTCAATTTCTATGCACTGGCGATCGATGGTGCAGGCGAGCTCTGCAAGGTACGGACGTCGAATGCCGGCCATCTTCTCTTTGTCGGGCTGCCCGAGCCGGAACGGGCGCAGATGGTCGCCGATCAGCTGCTCTCTGCGTCGTTCCACTCTGGTTGGGGAGTGAGGACGCTGGCCGACGATGCGATATTCTTCAATCCGATGTCCTACCACAATGGTTCGATCTGGCCGCACGACACCGCCATGTGCGGTGCCGGCCTGGCACGTTATGGAGTGCGCGAGAGCGTAGTCAGGCTGATGAGCGGCACGTTCGAATCGGCTGTCCATTTCAACATGCGGCTGCCGGAACTGTTCTGCGGCTTTACCCGGTCGCCGGGCGAAGCGCCCATCGCCTATCCCGTCGCGTGCCTGCCGCAGGCCTGGTCGGCGGGATCGGCCTTCATGCTGATGCAGGCCTGCCTTGGGCTCGAAATCGACGGCTGGAACAGCGAAATCCGGGTCACCCGCCCAAGGCTGCCGATCGGCATCGACACGCTGACATTGCGGCATCTAGGTGTCGGCTCGACAGTGGTCGACCTCACCTTCCAGCGTGTCGGCGACCGGGTCGTCGCCTTTCTCGCCGATCGGTATGAGGGGATGGTGCCGCTCATCGTGCGCACTTGATGCCGCCGCGCTGCGGCGCATCGAAAATGACGCGCGGCATTGCAATCGTCCGGAACCGATAGCCTCTTTGTGCGTTGCAAAAATGGGCGGAGATGCTGTCGTTGTCATACGGCGGCGAACCAGAAAACAAATAAAAAAACGGCTATCGACCGGCCGGAGGCGAGATCACATTCCATGTCAGATTATACTGTAAACCTGCTCTGGGTTTTGCTGATTGCAAGTTTTGGCTTTTCCGCTTTTGCCATTCTCCTGTCGATATCCCGCCAGCGTCGCGGCCGCGCAACGGCGGCCGCATACACGCCGAGCGAGGATGTCGCGTCGGAAGCGGCACGCAAGGTGCTGCGCGAGTTCGAAAAGAACGGCCAGTCGGCCGATGCGGCACTGGTCACATGGTCGCCCGACACTTTGCGCAAGATCCTGGCCGACGACCTGCCGGACGCACAGGTCATCGTGGTGTCCAACCGCGAACCCTACATCCACAACATCAAGGATGACGGGGTCCAACTTTTGGTGCCGGCCAGCGGGCTGGTTTCGGCACTCGAGCCCATCACCCGCGCCTGTGCCGGCACCTGGATCGCCTATGGCGGCGGCACGGCAGACCGCCTCACCGTCGACAAGGACGACCGGGTGCAGGTGCCGCCAGGCAATCCGTCCTACACGCTGCGCAGGGTCTGGCTGACGGAGGAGGAATATCAGGGCTATTATCTGGGCTTCGCTAATGAGGGCCTATGGCCGCTTTGCCATATCGCCTTCACCCGCCCCGTGTTTCGCGCCTCGGACTGGGACGCCTACGAGGCCGTCAACCGCAAATTCGCCGATACGGTGGTTGCCGAAGCCCGCAACGAACGGCCGATCGTGCTGGTGCAGGACTACCATTTTGCGCTGCTGCCACGCATGATTCGCCAGCGCCTGCCGGACGCGATAGTCATCACCTTCTGGCACATCCCTTGGCCCAATTCGGAAGTGTTCAGCATCTGTCCGTGGCGTGAGCGGATCCTGGAAGGACTGCTCGGCAGTTCGATCATCGGCTTTCATACCCAATTCCATGCCAACAACTTCACCGAAAGTGTCGACCGCTTTCTGGAGAGCCGGATCGAACGGGCAGACGCGGCAATCTCCTATGGTGGGCAGACCACATTGGTCCACGCCTATCCCATTTCCATAGAATGGCCGGCCCAATTGCTGGCAAAACTGCCGTCTGTGGAGGAGTGCCGCGCCAGCGTGCGCGACAGATTCGGCCTGTCTGCGGATACCAAACTATGCGTTGGCGTCGAGCGCCTCGACTACACGAAAGGCATTCTCGATCGCTTCCATGCCTTGGACGAATTGTTCACGAGATATCCCGAATGGATAGGCAAGGTGGTTTTCCTGCAGATCGCCGCGCCGAGCCGGGGGACATTGCCCGCCTACCAGCAACTCCACGACGAATGCCGCCGCTGTGCCGAGGAGCTCAACCGGCGCTATGGCAGCGAGACATACAGCCCTATCCTGATGGTCGCCGAACATCATCGGCAGGAGCAGGTCTACGAGGTCTATCGCGCCGCCGACATCTGTATGGTCACCAGTCTGCATGACGGCATGAACCTTGTCGCCAAGGAATTCGTCGCAGCGCGCGACGACGAACAGGGCGTGCTTTTGCTCAGCACCTTCGCCGGTGCCTCGCGCGAACTGCTGGAAGCGCTGATCGTCAACCCCTACGATGCGGCCATGATGAGCGAGGCGCTGTTGCAGGCGCTGACGATGACGCCGGAAGAGCAGCGCGAACGTTTGCGGCCGATGCGCGAGATGGTCCGCGACAACAATGTCTACCGCTGGGCCGGCAGTATGCTGCTGGACGCCGCGCGCCTGCGCAAACGCGGCGATCTCGACAGGGTGACCGGAACCGGCGAGCGCCCGCCATCGAACACCAACAACGTCATCTCGATGTTCGAGCGGGCTCGGAAGGCAGCGTCGTGAAAAGCTTTGAACAACCGCCGGCGTTGAACCTGTCGGAAGGGCAATGGGCGCTCTTCCTCGACATCGACGGAACCCTGCTTGAACACGCTGCCCATCCCGACGCGGTGTTCGTCGGCGAGGAATTGCGCAATCTGCTCGAACGCATCGAGCGGCGGCTGGATGGTGCGGTCGCCTTCATCACCGGCCGATCGATTCCCGCCGTGGACAAGCTGTTCCATCCGCTGAAGCTGCGGATCGCCGGACTGTATGGGCTGGAGCACCGGCTGACGCCGAGCGGCCCGATCGATGCCGCCGACGCGCCGGCCGACATCGCCGCCCTTGCGGACGAGATCGAGGCCGAACTGGGCAGCGGCAAGGTCTATGTCGAGCGCAAGGGGCCGGTCCTTGCCGTTCATACAAGAGCAGCACCGCAACTGCTTGCACCCGCAATCCAGCTCGTCGAACAGGCGTTGGCCCGGCTTCCGAAGGGTTATCGGGTGCTTCCGGGAAACGCCGGCGTCGAGCTCATGCCTTTGGAAGCCGTCAAAGGTGCTGCCATCCGGCGTTTCATGGACATTCCGCCCTTTGTCGGCCGGCGGCCGATATTCCTCGGAGACGATACATCGGACGAACACGGTTTCGAGGCGATCAATGAAATTGGCGGCATCTCCATCCGCGTGAAGCCGAACGGACCGACGGCCGCAAACTATGCCCTCGACGACGTGACCGGCGCAATAGCCTGGCTCGAGGCCAGTTTCGAGACGTCGGCGGTGGCCTGATCGCGCCGTGGCCCGGTTCAGCTGATCTTCCCGTCCACCATGTGAATGCGGCGATCCATGCGTGCGGCCATGTCGAGGTCATGCGTGACTGCCACGACCGTCTTGCCGCGTTCGCGCACCAGATTCTGCAGGATTGTGAACACCTGCTCCGAGCTCTTGCTGTCGAGGCTGCCCGTCGGCTCGTCTGCCAGGATAAGCGGCGGGTCGTTGGCGAGCGAGCGTGCCACCGCGACGCGCTGACGCTGGCCTCCCGAAAGCTGGTCCGGCCGCTTGTCGAGATGTTCGCCGAGCCCCAGCGATGACAGCAACTCGCCAGCCCGTTCGCGCATCACGGGTCGGGCCAGCCGACCAAGCTTGCGCATTGGAATTTCTACATTTTCGCGCGCCGTGAATTCCGGCAGAAGGAAATGGAACTGGAAGACGAAGCCCAGCGTCGAAAGCCTGGTCCGCGCGCGCTCCCTTTCATTCATAGGCTCGCTATCGCGTCCGCCTATCCTCAAGGTCCCGCCTGTCGGCCGGTCGAGCAGCCCAAGCAGATAGAGCAGCGAGGACTTGCCGGAGCCGGAGGGACCGGTGACGGCGACGAATTCGTTGTCGTTGATCGTGAGCGTGATGTCCTTGACCAGCGTAACGGGGACCGTCTCTGGCAAGATGCGGGTCAGTCTCTCGGTCTCGATGAGTGCGCTCATGTCGCGCCTCTTACTATGTCGACCGGATTCAGGCGCGCCGCACGGCGCGCCGGCAGGTAGCCAGCCACCGCCGCCGAGCCCAGTGCGAAGGCCGAGGCGATGATATAGTGGGTCAGGCTCCAGGCTATCGGCAGCCGGGTCATCTCCTGGCCGGTCGCGGCGATCTCAAAACGGATGAGCGAAAGCGCATAGATCATGGAGAAGCCGAGCAGCCAGCCGAGAGCGGAACCGGCAGCGCCGATCACCAGGCCTTCGAGCAAAAAGAGCCGGCGCATGTCGGACTCTGGGAAGCCGAGCGATTTCATGATGGCGATGTCGCGCGCCTTCTCATGCGTGATGGTGGAGATGATGTTGTAGATGCCGAAGCCAGCAACCAGCATGATCGCGCCGACCACCGTGTACATGATGACGTTGCGCACAACGAGCGCTTCGAGAATCGATTCGTTGGCTTCTTGCCACGCTACGGCCTTGTAGCCCAGTTCAGCCTCGGCTCGATGCGCCACCGCCGGAGCGCGATTTGGATCGTCGAGCTTGATGCGGATCTCGTTGATGGCGTTTGGCCGCGCTGAGAGAATCTGCGCGTTCTTCAAAAGCACATAAGCTTCGCCTTCGTCGCGCGCGGTGGTGCCGGTGTGGAAAAGGCCGGCGATCTTGAAATTGCGCGTCAGCCCTTCCGAGGAGACCGCCGTTATCGTATCGCCGAACCCGGCACCGAGCCGGCTCGCCATCGTGTTGCCGATCAGCACGTTGTTGCCGCCCGCGGCAAGTGCCGAAAAGCTGCCTTCGACGAACTTGCCGACGATCGGCGAGACACCGGATTCGCGCTCTGGTTCGACCCCGATGATCGCCGCGCCGATTTCGCGGCTGGAATAACGGATCACGCCCTGCGTCTTTAGGCTTGCCGCGAAGCGGCCGGGAACCCAGCTCTCGAGCCAGGAGGTCGCGGCGGTCGGATTGATGATGCCGCGGCGATCGTCGCGCGGCCTGAGCCCGGAGATGGCGACGGTCTCGAAGTAGTCCTCGGCCGGCTGGCGGCGGGCTGTGCGCTGCTCGTCGGTGATGTCGACATGCGGCATCGTGTCGACGAGCTGCCTGACGAAATCGTCCTGCCCGCCCTGCATCAGCGCCGCCATCGCAATTGAGAAGCCGACACCCACCGCGACGCCGACTATGGCGACCAGCGTCTGGCGGCCGCGGCCGGCGATATGCGTTACGGCAATGTCGACGATCAGCGCCATCGTTGCCTATCTCTCCTGCGCGGCGGCGATGCTCACGCGCCCCCCGTCGCCGAGGTCGGCGGGATAGGGCGAGACGATGCTGATCTTCTCGTCGATGCCTGACTGTACTTCGACGCCATTGGTGCCGCGAATGCCCGTTCGGATTTCACGCCGCCAGGCCTTGTCGCCTTCGACTACGAACACCTTGTTCCCATCCACCGCAACCGACGGGATCAACAGCGCATTTTTCGAAACGCGGATGACAATGTTCACGTCGGTCGACATGCCGATCCGAAGCGGCGTGTCGTCCGGCAGGCGGAAACGAACGCGGTAGGTCTTCGTCACCGGATCGCCCTTGGGCGTGACGCTGTCGACCACAGCCTCCAGATTCTGCCGAGGGAACGCATCGGATTTAAGCAGCGCGCGCTGGCCGATCTCGACCCGTGGAATGTCCTCCTCGTTGACCTCGGCGACCACCAGGAGCGGCTTCGGCTCGCCGACCCAGAACAACACCGTGCCGAGTTCGGCGATCTCACCCACCTCGCCGTCCTGCCTGAGCACGATACCGGCGCTCGGCGCTCGTAAGACGTAGGTGTCGAGCCGCGCTTTCTGTCCGGCAACCAGCGCTTCGATCTGGCCAAGCTCGCTCTGCGCGCGATCGAGCGCCTGCTGGCTTGCCGCACGCCTTTCGGCAAGCACGGTCAGCCTCCGGAGCTCTTCCTGGGCAAGTGATTGACGCGCTTCGATCTCGCCAAGCACAGCCCGGGCCTCGCTGTCGTCAAGCCTGGCGAGTACGTCGCCCTGCCTAACTCGCGACCCCTCGCAATTGCATAGCTCGACGATCCGCTCGCGAACCACGGGAGCCACCTTGGCCCAGGTTCGCGGCTCGACGGAGCCGCTCGCATAGACAATTTCCGCCGCGTCGCCGCGTTGTGGCGTCACGACCGAAACCTTGGCCGGCTGCAACACATACCAAGCGCCGAAAGCAGCAGTCGCCGCGACAAGAACGATGCCGACAGTCCAACGTATCCGTCGCAAGAAGCTCTCCTTCCACCATCGAATGCGAACGTCGGAGCGGTGGCAGACATAGCATTAGACCGACCGTCGGTCTATAAAAGTTGCATAAAGAAACGGTTCGTGCTCCTCTTGCCCCCTGTACTTTGTGAGGTCGATTTTGCCCCGAGTGATAAAGCCGCCGGAGATACGATCCGCCGAGCTCCTCGACTGTGCCCAGCGGCTTTTCTTCGAGCATGGCTACGACAACACGACGGTGAACGACATCATCCGCGAGGCCGGCTTGTCGAAGGGTGCGTTCTATCACTATTTCGCGTCGAAGGAGGCCCTACTGGAGGCGCTCGCCAGACGTCTCGCACGTGACAGCCTTGCCGAGCTGCAACCTCTCCTCGACGACCCGTCACTCGATGGGATTGGCCGGCTCAATGCACTCTTTGCCGGCTCGCGACGGCTGAACATCGAGCTTGCCCCGCAATTGCGAAAAACGTTCTTCGTCGTGTTCCGGCCCGAGAACCTTGCCCTCTTCCATCGGGTCGACCAGGCGGCCAGGGAACTGGCCGAGCCGATAATCACAAATCTGCTCAGGAAGGGAAGCGAGGAAGGCATTCTCGACGTGCCCGACCCGCAAGCTTTTGCCGAGATGTTCCTGCAACTCCGGCTGACCTTTCGGGACGTGATGCACCGCGCCCTGCTACAGGCCGAACAGGGTAATATCGACGAAGCAGCGCGGCTGCTCGAGGGCCGATTGCGGCTCTACGGCATCGCAATCGACCGGCTTTTGAAGTTGCCCGATGGAACGATAGAAGCCGTGCAGCCCGGTTTTGCCCGGGCTTTTCTCGAAGCCGGACCGTAAGCCGCTGACAGCGATGGAGGAGAGTTGATGAGTAGGAAATCGCGTGCTTCGACCGATGCTGTTCTCAAGGAACTGCGCGCCTTCGGCCTCACCTATCCAGGCGCCGAGACAAAGAGTCCGTGGCCTGGTCACGACGATCTCGCGGTGAAAGGCAAGACCTTTGCTTATTTGAGCCTGGAAGGCGAACCGTTCAGCATCTCCCTCAAACTCCCCTACAGCGGCGACGAGGCGAGAAAGCTCCACTATGCGTGGCCGACGGAGTACGGCCTTGGCAAGAGCGGATGGGTGACATTCGAACCAGCACCGGACGAACTGCCACCGATCGGACAACTGAAGTCATGGCTCGATGAGAGTTATCGCGCACAAGCGCCCAAAAAGCTTGCCGCCCTGATCACGCACAAGGTGGACTCGGGAGCTTAGGTCGAGCGATCGGTGTCACCCCACGAATCGCCGGCGCTAGAAGCTCAACGACGCCACGCCGATAAGCGCGTTTCTCATTGAATGACTTTAAGGCCAAAGCCGGCAAATCGTCTGCTTGCCGGTTCCCCTGCGTCAGGCTTAACCTGCGTGCCATGCGTGGAGGCGCAAGGGGAGGACATAGCAATGACCATACAAGGCGCATCACCGGACCTGTACAATGAGGATCTCGCACCGGCGAAGGTTCGAAACTGGGGACCGTTCTCGATCTTCAACGTCTGGACGTCGGACGTCCACAGCCTATGGGGCTACTATCTCGCTGCCAGCCTGTTCCTGTTCTGCGGCGGCTTCCTCAACTTCATCATCGCCATCGGTATCGGCTCGCTGATCATCTATGCGTTAATGAACATGGTCGGCTATGCCGGCGTGAAGACCGGGGTGCCCTACCCTGTCGTGGCGCGTGCCTCCTTCGGCATCTGGGGCGCCAACATACCGGCGCTGGTGCGCGCCATCGTCGCCTGCTTCTGGTACGGCGCGCAGACGGCGGCGGCCTCCGGGGCGATCGTAGCCCTGCTGATCCGCTCGCAATGGTTCGCCGACTTCAACCAGAGCACCCATTTCCTCGGCCACTCCGGGCTGGAGGTGATCTGCTTCGCCGTCATCTGGGCGCTGCAGCTCCTGATCATCCAGAGGGGCATGGAAACGGTGCGCCGCTTCCAGGATTGGGCCGGACCGGCGGTGTGGGTGATGATGCTGATCCTGGCGATCTATCTCTGCATCAAGGCAGGCACCTTCGCCTTCACCAGCGATATCCCTATGGATGTGCTGCTCGAAAAGACAAAGGACGTGGGCGTGCCAGGCACGCCGGGCTCCTGGACCTCGCTGTTTGCGGTGGCCGCAATCTGGGTGACCTATTTCTCCGCGCTCTATCTCAACTTCTGCGATTTCGCGCGCTACGCCCCGGACAAGGCATCGCTGCGCAAGGGCAACATCTGGGGCCTGCCGGTCAATCTTATCCTGTTCTCGCTGGTCGCCGGCGTTACCACGATCGCCGCCTTCGACGTCTATGGCGAGGTGCTGCTGCATCCCGACCAGATCTCGGCGAAATTCGACAGCTGGTTCCTGGCGGCGCTCGCAGCCCTGACCTTTGCCGTGGCGACGCTCGGCATCAATGTGGTGGCGAACTTCGTGTCGCCGGCCTTCGACTTCTCCAATGTCTTTCCGCGCCAGATCGACTTCAAGAAGGGCGGCTACATCGCGGCGCTGATCGCGCTGGTGCTCTATCCATTCGCGCCCTGGGAAGGCAGTGCCGCCTCCTTCGTCAACATCATTGGCGCGACGATGGGGCCTATCTTCGGCGTGATGATGGTCGACTATTACCTGATCCGGAAGGGCGAGGTCGACGTCGAGGCGCTCTACAGGGAGCATGGCGAATTCCGCTTTCAGGGCGGCTGGCATGTCAATGCCTTCATCGCCGCCGGTATCGGCGCGGTCTTCTCCTCGATCCTGCCCAACTTCACCAGCCTGCTGCCGTCATGGTGGGGCGTCTATGGCTGGTTCTTCGGCGTGGCAATTGCCGGTGTCATCTACTACGTGCTGCGCACGATGGCACTCGGTGCCGGAGCCAGGATAGCCAAGGCCTGAACAGACTCGGGGCGGCGCGAGCCGCCCCGTTTATTCTGCGACCATCTTGGCCAGGCGGCGCACTGTGTTCCAGTTGCGCGAGGTGCCGATGCCGAGGCGTTTGTGGCTCACCGCCGCAAGCAGCCGCGAACTCGGCATCTCGCGGGAAAAGACGATCCAGATGTCGCCGCCGACAATCCGCAGCTTCTCGTCCTTGCCGGCATAGGCCTCAAGCGCCGCGGCGGTCTCGGCCGGAACGGGCGCTCGCATCACGCGCACCGCCACCTGGTCCGCGGCCTCGGCCGATTCAGCTGGGAACGGATTGCCGGCCGCCAGCCTTAGCCAGCCGTCGGCGCGGCGCACGATGATGTCGACGTGGCGGCCGAAAGTCTTTGCGAACGCCGCCTCCAGCCGCTGCTCCAACGCCGCAAGTTCTGTTTCTTGCGCCTCGAAGACCAGATTGCCGGTCGCTACCAGCGTGCGCGGGTTATTCAGACCCAGGCCTTCGGCCATCGCCTTCAGATCGGACATGACGACCCGCTGCCCCTCGCCCAGGACAATGCTGTAGAGCAGCGCGACGTAAGTTTGCATGGGCGGCTAGTCTAGACCAGCCGCGACTGCTCTACCGCCGCCTCGATGAAGCTGGCAAACAGCGGGTGCGGATCGAGCGGCCGGCTTTTCAACTCGGGATGGTACTGCACGCCGATGAACCAGGGGTGGTCGGGATATTCGACCGTTTCCGGTAGCACGCCGTCCGGCGACATGCCGGCAAACACCAGGCCGCAATCCTCGAGCCGCTCCTTGTAGTCGACATTGACCTCGTAGCGGTGGCGATGGCGTTCGGAAATCTGGGTATCGCCATAGATCTCGGCGATCTTCGATCCCTTGGCGAGGTCGGCCTGGTAGGCACCGAGCCGCATGGTACCACCAAGGTCGCCGGTTTCCCTGCGCTTTTCCAGCATGTTGCCCTTCAGCCATTCGGTCATCAAGCCGACGACCGGCTCCTCGGTTGGACCGAACTCGGTCGATGATGCGCGCTCGACGCCGGCCAGCGAACGCGCCGCCTCGATGCAGGCCATCTGCATGCCGAAGCAGATGCCGAAATACGGCACCTTGCGCTCGCGCGCGAACTTCGCCGCCAGGATCTTGCCCTCCGAGCCGCGCTCGCCAAAACCGCCGGGGACGAGAATGCCATGGACCTTCTCCAGCCACGGCGCCGGGTCTTCCTTCTCGAATATCTCGCTTTCGATCCAGTCGAGCTTGACCTTGACCCGGTTGGCGAGGCCGCCATGCGATAGCGCCTCGATTAGCGATTTGTAGGCGTCCTTGAGGCCGGTATATTTGCCGACGACGGCAATGGTCACTTCGCCTTCCGGATTGTGGATGCGGTTGGACACCGCTTGCCACCGTTCCATGCGCGGCTTCGGCGCCGGATCGATGCCGAAGGCCGCCAGCACTTCCGAATCCAGCCCTTCATTGTGATAGGCCATCGGCACGTCGTAGATATGCGGGACGTCGAGCGCCTGGATGACGGCGCTTTCGCGGACATTGCAGAACAGCGACAGCTTTCTGCGCTCTTCCTTGGGGATCGGCCGATCGGCGCGGACCAGCAGTATGTCGGGTGCAATGCCGATGCCGCGCAACTCCTTGACCGAATGCTGCGTCGGCTTGGTCTTCAGTTCGCCTGCCGTCGGAATGTAAGGCATCAAGGTCAGGTGGACGTAGACGGCGTTGTTGCGCGGCAGGTCGTTGCCGAGCTGGCGGATCGCCTCCAGGAACGGCATCGCTTCGATGTCGCCGACGGTGCCGCCGATCTCGCACAGCACGAAATCGTAGTCGTCATTGCCGTTGAGGACGAAATTCTTGATCTCGTCGGTGACGTGCGGAATGACCTGCACGGTAGCGCCGAGATAGTCGCCGCGCCGCTCGCGCTCGATGATGTTCTTATAGATCCGGCCGGTGGTGATGTTGTCTTGCTGGTTGGCCGAGCGGCCGGTGAAGCGCTCATAATGGCCAAGATCGAGATCGGTCTCGGCCCCGTCATCGGTCACGAAGACTTCGCCGTGCTGATAGGGCGACATCGTGCCGGGATCGACATTGAGATAGGGATCGAGCTTTTTGATGCGTGCGCGATAGCCCCGCGCCTGCAAGAGAGCCCCAAGGGCCGCTGCAGCAATACCTTTTCCAAGTGAGGAAACCACGCCGCCTGTGATGAATACATATCGCGCCATGGGAGTCATCGCTTAACGCGGCCGAATTGATTCCGCCAGAGAAAAAAACCGCCGCGAAGGCTTTTTCCCAAGAAGGCGCTCTGGTCGTTGGCGTATCAAAACAAAAGGGCCGGCGAGGCCGGCCCTTTTGGCACGATCTGTCAAAGCGTCAGATGATGACGACTTTGGTGCCTACTTTCACCCGGCGGTAAAGGTCCATGACGTGCTCGTTGATCATACGGAAGCAGCCATTGGAGGCGCTGGTTCCGATTGACTGCGGCGCGATGGTGCCGTGAATGCGCAGGTGGGTATCCTTCTTGCCGTCGTAAAGATAGATGGCGCGCGCACCGAGCGGATTGTCGCCGCCGCCGGGCATGCCGTCCTTGTACTGGCCATAGTGCTTGGGTTCGCGCTTTTGCATATCCAGCGTCGGAATCCAGCGCGGCCATTCCTGCTTGTCGCCGACGGCAACCGTACCCTTGAACTGCAGGCCTTCCCGGCCGACCGCGATGGCATAACGGCGGGCGGTTGACGATGATTCGACGAGGTAGAGACGACGGGCGCTGGTATCGATGACGATGGTGCCGGGGTTGTAGCCGGTGAATTCGACCTCCTGCGGCACGAATTCCGCCTTGACCTTGAACTGCCGCTTGGCCTGCTTCCTTTCGAGCGCGGCGTCGAGCGCGCGTGTTTCCGGAAGCAGCGACATCGACGAAGTGGATGTGCCGCCGAACAGTCCCGCGAACAGCCCGACGCTCTGCGGCTTCTGCCCGACCGGTTCGCTGCGCAACTCGCCATTGTTGCCGGTCAGCGCAACGTTCATGGCCTCGGCCGGGATCGGCTCGGCCGACTGGATCGGCGCAATGGGCGTAATCGGTTCGATGATGTTGACGGTCTTCTTCTTGGCCGGCGTGGCGTCAGCCACCTTGGCCGTTGCGAGCGGCTGGCTCTTCTTGGCAAGGAACGCCTGCCGTTCCGCATCGGCTTTGGCTTTCGCCGCCTCGCGCATCGCTAGCTTCCTGGCTTCGAGTGCCTTGGCGCGAGCGGCTTCCTTGTCGGCTGCGATCTTGGCTTCGATCTTGCGGATCTGCGCAAGGTCGTCCGGCGTCGGATCTTTCTTCTTCTTGAGAAGCTTCAATTGCGCTGCATCGCTTTTGGCAGCGACCTTGACGACGTCGGTTGTTGTTGCGGCTTTGTGGGCCGAGTTTGCCGTCGGCATGGCCGCGTAAGCGGGCGCACCTAGGCTGAGCACGGCACAAAGGCCGGCAAAAATGAAGCTGCGAAGCTGCATGGGGAAGATCCGATCGTTCAATGCTTGTTGCCCACGGCGTCGCCCGGCGCCCCCCAAAGGACGCCGAGAATGCCGCGTGCAACCTATAATCGATTAGTCGGAAGCGCCTCAAGCGTGAGGCGCAGTCGAATCTTCGTGATCGTGCGGCATTTGCCGCGACTGTGTTCAAACGACAACAGATCGCGGCATAAGTTGCCCTATTACTGGTTGGGGACCTGCGGCGTGGCCGGCGCGGTGGCGCCGTTTGTCGCTGGCGGCGTCGCCGGAGCGGTTGCCGGCGGCGTCGTTGCCGCGCCATTGCCGGACGGCGGGGTCGGCGCCGTGGTGCCCGAAGGCGGCGTCGGCGTCGTGGTTCCAGGCAATTGGTTGAGTACGCCCTTGCCTGCTCCGTCCGAGGTCGCCGGCACGCGATCGAGAATGTCGATCGGCTTCTCGCCATAGCGCGCAACGATCGACAGTGTCAGCGAAGTGACGAAGAAAGCGGCAGCCAGGATCGCCGTCGCCCGCGTCAGCGCATTGGCGGCGCCACGCGCGGTCATGAAGCCCGATCCGCCGCCGATGCCGAGGCCGCCGCCTTCGGAGCGCTGCAGCAGCACCACGCCGACAAGCGCGAGCACGACCATGAGGTGGACGACGATCAGTACGGTTTCCATAATTTACCCTGGCAAGGCCTTGTGCGGCCGCTGATTTGGAGGCGGCTCAATACAATGCTTTGACGGCATTTCCAAGCCCGTGGCCGGAATATGGGAAGCAATGCGTCCTTTGCAACGATTTCGGCGCCGGCCGTCCGCTCAAATGCAGCAAGCAGCCCTTGTATCAAGCGATGTTTCGATAGGCTTCCGCGATGCCGAGGAAGTCCGCCGCCTTTAGGCTGGCGCCGCCGACCAGCGCGCCATCGACATTCCTGACGCCGAGCAACTCGACGGCGTTGGACGGCTTGACCGAGCCGCCGTAGAGAATGCGCATCTTGGCCGCCGTATTGCCGAGCTTCCGTGCCAGTTCTTCGCGGATATGCGCATGTGCCTCGGCGACGTCGGCGGCGGTCGGGGTCAAGCCGGTCCCAATCGCCCATATTGGCTCATAGGCAATGACGGTGTTGGAAGCCGTGGCGTTTGGCGGGACCGAGCCAGCGACCTGGCGCGACAGCACGTCGAGCGTGGCTCCTGCTTCTCGTTCGGCTCTTGTCTCACCAATGCAGATGATGGCCACCAGCCCGGCGCGCCATGCGGCGGAGGCCTTGGCCTGGACCAAGGCATCGTCCTCCTTGCGATCGGCGCGGCATTCGGAATGGCCGACGATGACATGGCTGGCACCTGCATCCTTCAGCATCTCGGCCGAAATGCAGCCGGTATAGGCGCCGCTTTCCTCGGTGTGGCAATCCTCTCCGCCGGCCCGCACCGGCGTGCGCGACAGAATCTCGGCGGCGTGCGCAAGCAAGGTCGCCGGCACGCAGACCACCGCTTCGGTCTCGGCGTCGAGCCCACTCATGAAGCCGTTGCCGATCATCCTGAGCTCGTTGAGCGAGGCGCTAGTGCCGTTCATTTTCCAGTTGCCAGCGACGAGCGGGCGGATTCCAGGCGTCATGGGATTTGTTTCTCCGGGCAATTTCCAGCTGGCCCTCACTATCAAAATCAGGCCACAAAGCAATCGACAGTGGGCAGGAAGGGCGCTATTGCGCTTGTTTCAGACTCGGCGCATGCGAAATGCGCAAAAATCGGAAGTACTCATGCTTGGTATGTTGAGAAGCGCGGCGGGGACCTGGGTCGCTAAACTGCTGCTGTCATTGTTGGTGTTGAGCTTCGCCGTCTGGGGCATCTCGGGCCGCCTGATGGGCGGTCTTGCCGGCCATGATGCCGTGATCACGGCCGGAGGCACCAAGGTCTCGATCAACGAATACCGCCTCGCCTACGATCGCCAGCTCAGCGTCATGTCGCAGCAATTCGGCAAGCGCATCAGCCGTGAGCAAGCGACGGCGCTCGGCATCGACAACCAGGTGCTGGCGCAACTCGTGTCGGGCGCTGTCCTCGACGAGCAGGCCCGCAAGCTCGGACTCGGCCTGTCAAAGGACCGGCTCGCCGAACTGACGCGTGAAGACCCGGCGTTCAAAGGGCCTGCCGGAAGCTTCGACAGGAGAACCTTCGAGTACCTGCTTCGGCAGATCGGCATGCGGCCGGAAGACTATTTGAAGAACCGCGCCCAGGTCGCGGTCCGCCAGCAGATCGTCGAGGCGGTTTCGGACGGCCTCAAGGCCCCGGATACATTCTTCAAGGCGGTCGCGCTCTATCGCGGCGAAGATCGCACCATCGACTACCTGACCTTGCCGAAATCGCTTGTCGAGCCGATAGAAGCGCCGTCCGACAGCGCGCTTTCGGCCTATTTCGAGGAAAACAAGAAAACCTACGCTGCGCCCGAATACCGCAAGTTCTTCTATGTCAGGCTCGAACCGGAAGACATCATGGATTTGAGCGCGGTGACCGACCAACAGGTCAGCGACGACTACAATAAGAACAAGGCGCGCTACACCACGCCGGAGATGCGCACCATCGAGCAGCTTGTGTTCAAGACACCTGATGCCGCAAAGGCGGCGCTCGATTCGCTCAGGACCGGCGCGACCTTCGACAAGATCGTCGCTGCCGAAGGCAAGACGCCGGCCGACACGCTGCTCGGCACGCTGGCCAAGGACAAGATCGCCGACAAGGCGGTCGCCGACGCTGCCTTCAAGCTCAATGTCAATGAGGTCAGCCCGGTCGTACAAGGCGCATTTGGTCCCGTTCTGCTGCGCGTCACCGAGATCAAGCCGGAAGTGGTGAAGCCGCTGGCCGAAGTATCCGAGCAGATCCGCAAGGACCTGGCACTGGGCGAGGCAAGCCGCATCTTGCTGGACGTGCACGACAATTACGAGGATACGCGCGCCTCGGGCAGTTCGCTCGCCGAGGCAGCCGCCAAATTGAAGCTGAAGGTCGTCACCATCGATGCCATCGATCGCACCGGCCAACGGCCGGATGGAAGCATCGTCAAAGACCTGCCGGAATCGCCGGCACTCATCAAGGCGGTGTTCGAATCCGAACCCGGAACCGACAATGAAGGCCTCACCACCGCCGATAACGGCTTCGTCTTCTACGACGTGAGCGCGATCACGCCTGCCCGCGACCGCACATTGGACGAAGTCCGCCAGAAGGTCGTGGCCGATTGGACCGCGGCGGAGACCACCAAACGGCTCACCGCAAAAGCACAGGAGCTCGAGAAGCGTCTCAAGGCTGGCGCCACGCTCGAGGTGATCGCCGGTGAGCTCAAACTCGAAAAGCAGACCAAGCGCGGCGTCAAGCGCGATGCGGACGACGTCGATTTCGGCAAGGAAGGCGCCGCCGCGATGTTCGGCGTCGGCGAAGGCGGCACCGGGCTGATCCCCTCGCCTACGGGCGACGGACAGATCCTGTTCAAGGTTGCCGAGGTGTTCGAGCCTGCCGGGGCCGATGCCAGCTCAGTACCCGAGGACGCACAGAAGTCCTTCACCTCCGGCATGTCCGACGACCTGCTCGACCAGTTGGTGGCGCAGTTGCAGACGCAATATGACGTCCGCATCGATCAGACGGCCGTAACCCAAGCCCTGGCCAGATGAGCGCGCTGAAGATCCACATCGCCAAGGTCGCCGCCGGCAGCGCTCTTTCCTTCGAGGAGGCGCGCGAGGCCTTCGACATCATCATGTCCGGCGATGCTACCCCCGGCCAGATCGGCGGCTTCTTGATGGCATTGCGCGTGCGCGGTGAGACCGTCAGCGAGATCGCCGGCGCCGTTGCCACCATGCGCGCCAAGATGCTGCGTGTCGAAGCCCCCGAGGGCGCCATCGACATTGTCGGCACCGGCGGCGACAATTCGCACAGCGTTAACATTTCGACCGCATCCGCTTTCGTCATCGCCGGCAGCGGCGTGCCCGTCGCCAAGCACGGCAATCGCGGACTGTCCTCGCTGACCGGCGCCGCCGATGTGCTGATCGCATTGGGCGTCAAGATCGACATCCCTCCGGAGACGATCGGCCGCTGCATCCACGAGGCCGGCGTTGGCTTCATGTTCGCGCCGGCGCATCACCCGGCGATGAAGCATGTCGGCCCGACCCGGGTCGAGCTCGGAACCCGCACCATCTTCAACCTGCTGGGCCCGCTTTCCAATCCGGCGAGTGTCAGACGGCAGATGGTCGGCGTGTTCCTGCCCGAATGGATCATGCCGGTGGCAGAAACGTTGAAGGAACTTGGTGCCGACCATGCCTGGATCGTCCATGGCGACGGCTATGACGAGATCACCACCACCGGCGAGACACTTGTCGCCGAACTGGCCGGCGGCGAGATCCGCAGCTTTACGCTGACCCCGGAAGCAGTCGGGCTGACGCGTCACACCAAGGACGAGTTGCGCGGCGGCGACGCCGCCCACAACGCCCAGGCACTGCGCGACATGCTGGCCGGCGCAGCCGGCGCCTTTCGCGATACGGTGCTGATGAATGCCGGCGCCGGGCTGGTGGTGGCCGGCAAAGCGACGACCCTCGCCGACGGCATGGTAACGGCGGCGCAGGCCATCGACAGCGGCCGCTCGCTGAAAGTGCTCGACAGGCTGATCGAGATTTCGAACGGTTAAAACCATGTCCGACATCCTGCGCAAGATCGAGGCTTACAAGCGCGACGAGATCGCGGCGGCCAAGGCGCGCGTGTCATTGGCCGAGATCAAGGCACGGGCGACGGATGCCGACGCGCCGCGCGGCTTTCTTTCCGCCCTTGAAGCAAAGCGCAAATCCGGCAGGTTCGCGCTGATTGCCGAAATCAAGAAGGCTAGCCCATCCAAAGGCCTGATCCGCGCCGATTTCGATCCGCCGACGCTGGCCAGGGCCTATGCGAAGGGCGGTGCCGCCTGCCTTTCGGTGCTGACCGACGCACCCTCCTTCCAAGGCGCGCCCGAATTCCTCACCACTGCGCGCGCTGTCGTCGAGCTGCCTGCATTGCGCAAGGATTTCCTGTTCGACCCCTATCAGGTCTACGAGGCCAGGGCATGGGGCGCCGATGCCATCCTGATCATCATGGCCAGCGTCGACGACGCGTTGGCAAGAGAACTCGAAGCGACAGCGTTCGGGCTCGGCATGGACGCGCTGGTCGAAGTGCATGACGAGGCTGAAATGGAACGCGCGCTGCAGCTGTCGTCGCGGCTGATCGGAATCAACAACCGCAATCTCCGGACCTTCGAAACCAGCCTACAGACCTCGGAGCGGCTGGTAGCGATGGTGCAGGCCGACCGCCATCTGGTCAGCGAGAGCGGTATCTTTTCGCACGACGATTGCCGCCGGCTGGAGCAGAGCGGCATTGCGACTTTCCTGGTCGGCGAGAGCCTGATGCGCCAGCAGGACGTGGCCGCGGCAACGCGCCTGCTGTTGACGGGCAAGGCGCCGGCAGAGGCCGTTTGAGGATGGCGGCCGCCCTCACTCATCTTGGCGCGCAGGGCGAAGCCAACATGGTCGATGTCGGCGACAAGGCTGAGACGGTGCGCACGGCAGTCGCAGAAGGTTTTGTCGCGATGCGGCCCGAGACGCTGGACATGATCCTCGCCGGCGACGCCAAGAAGGGCGACGTGCTGGGCACAGCGCGCATTGCCGGCATCATGGCGGCCAAGAAGACGCATGAACTGATCCCGCTTTGCCATCCGCTGCTGCTGACCAGGATATCTGTCGATATCGAGGCGGACGCCGCGCTGCCCGGCCTGAAGGTGACAGCATTGACCCGCGTCACCGGCAAGACCGGCGTTGAGATGGAGGCTCTGAGTGCCGTCTCGGTCGCTTGCCTGACCATCTACGACATGGCCAAGGCGGTCGACCGCGCCATGGTCATCTCCGGCATCAGGCTGGTTGAAAAGACCGGCGGCAAATCCGGCGACTACAAGATCACCGGAGACGGGGCCACCGAGGCAGGCCGATAATGGCGCTGGTCCCAGTTGCCGAGGCGCTCGAGCGCCTGCTGGACGGCGCAGCAGCGCTGCCGGGCGAACGCGTCGCACTGCTGGATGCCGCCGACCGCGTGCTGGTGGAGCCGGTTGTGGCGCTCCGCACCCAGCCGCCGTTCAACGCCTCCGCCATGGACGGCTATGCCGTGCGGGCGGCCGATATCGCGTCCGTACCGGCAAGGCTTTCGGTGGTCGGCATGGCGCCGGCCGGACGCGGCTTTGCCGGAACGGTGCAGCAGCGGCAGGCCGTGCGCATCTTTACCGGCGCGCCGCTTCCCGAAGGCGCCGACACTATCGTCATCCAGGAGAACGTCCGCGATCTCGGTGGCGGCAGCGTCGAAGTGACGGAACCGACGGTGCAGGGGCGCAACATCCGCCGCCTCGGGCTCGATTTCGCCAAGAGCGATGTCCTGCTGCCCAAAGGCCGCCTGCTCGACCCGGCGGCCTTGTCGCTGGCGGCATCGGCCAATCACCCCGAGGTGCGCGTGGTCAAACGGCCGCTGGTCGCCATCATCGCCACCGGCGACGAATTGCTGCCGCCGGGCAGCGATGTTGGCCCCGACCAGATCATCTCCTCCAACGCCTATGGTGTCGCCGCTGCCGCACAGTCGGTCGGTGCGCGCGCGCTCGACCTTGGCATCGCGCCGGACCGCAGGGAGGCGATCGCTGCGCTGGTTGAAAAGGCCGTGAAGGCTGGCGCGAACGTCATCGTCACGCTGGGCGGTGCCTCGGTCGGTGACCACGACTTCGTCCATGACGTGCTGACCGGGCAAGGCATGACGCTCGATTTCTGGAAGATCGCCATGCGGCCGGGCAAGCCACTGATGTTCGGGCGGCTGGGAGACATTCGCTGCATCGGCCTGCCCGGCAATCCGGTGGCAAGCCTGGTCTGCACTCAGCTCTTCCTGAAGCCGCTGCTGGCGCGGCTCGGTGGCCGCGCCTTTCAGCAGGATATACGTCGGGCACGGCTCGGTGCTGCCATGCCGGCCAACGATCTCAGGCAAGATTATGTGCGGGCTGTTGTCATAGATGACACCGGTACGCTCGTGGCGACGCCGTTCGGCATCCAGGACTCCTCGATGCTGAAAATGCTGGCCGATGCCAACGGGCTGATCGTTCGCGCGCCGTTCGCTCCTGCCGCGGCGGCGGGCTCCCCCTGCGACGTACTGATGCTACGCTGAACCTGCCTCACTCCGAAATCAAGGTCCGGGTCAGCGGATGGTCTGGATCGGCCAAACCGTCGATGATGTTGAAATGATGCCGGTCAGGCTCGACCACCGAGCTGGTCGCGGTACCCAGGCCGATCCAGATGTTGGCCAGCAACGCGCTCTGACGCAGGAATTCGGCGCGCTCGCCGCCGCCGGCCCAGCAGGTCAGGCGGGCCTTGTCCATCGGGCGCAGCAGCACCGGACTTTCGGCCTGCGCCTCGGCCTCATCGATCGCCAGCGTCTCGTTCATGCCGGTGCGCATGATCGGGCGCAAATCGTGCACCCCCGAGATCGACACCACGTGACGAACGCGCCGGACCACTTCGGGCGCCAGCGGCGTCGTCGCCGTAACCATCCGGCTAACAAGATGGCCGCCGGCCGAGTGTCCGGTCAGCATCAGCGGCCCTGGAACCATCGCCGCCGCCTTGCCGATCGCCGCGCCGACTTCCTTGACGATGCCGCCAATGCGTATCTGCGGACAGAGCGTGTAGGACGGCATCGCCACCGCATAGCCGCGATCAACAGGGCCAGTGGCAAGATGCGACCAGAAACTCTTGTCGAATGCCATCCAGTAGCCGCCATGAACGAACACCACGAGTCCCTTGGGCTTGATGGCCGGCAGGAAAAGATCGAGCCGGTTGCGTGGGTTGTCGCCATAGGCCATGTCGAGCCGCGCCCTGCCCTCGGTCGAAAGCACGTCGCGGAAAACCCGCGCGGGCTCGATCCAGGCCGCCGGCCAGCGATCGCTGCCGGCTATGTTGGCGCCGTTGGCATAGGCGTTGTCCCAATCGGCAATGTGACGTTCGAACACCCTGCGCCCTCCCTGGCAATATAGCCTTGCAACGTAGCCGTGAGCATCGCGCGGCGCGTCGTCGCCAGCCTCACGATTCCAGCTCTCGCATCAATCTCAAGTGACAGCCGCCTTGATGGCGAAGCGCGCTTCCTTCCACGCACCGGTGCGCAGGATGTCCTCAAGCACTTCGACGGCCTGCCAGACATCGGCATAGCCGACATAGAGCGGGGTGAAGCCGAAGCGCATGGTCGATGGCGCGCGAAAATCGCCGATCACGCCACGTTCGATCAGCGCGCGCATGACCTGGTAGCCATGCTCATGCATGAATGAAATCTGGCTGCCGCGTTTTTCCCCATCGCGCGTGCTTTCGAGCGTGAGCCCGTAAGTGCCGCACTTTGCCTCGACAAGCTCGATGAACAGATCCGCCAGTGCGATGCTCTTCTTGCGCACCGCCGTCATGTCGACATCGTTCCAGATGTCGAGCGCGCCCTTCAGCGTGCGCATCGACAGGACCGGCTGCGTGCCGCACAGAAACCGGCGGATGCCGGTGCCGGCCGCATAGCCTGGCTCGAAGGCGAAGGGCCGTGCATGGCCCCACCAGCCGGTGAGCGGCTGCTGGATGTCGGAAAGATGCCGCTCAGCCGCATAGATGAAGGCAGGCGCGCCCGGGCCGCCATTCAGATATTTGTAGGTGCAGCCAACGGCAAAATCGGCGTTTGCCTTGTCGAGTTCGACTGGCATCGCGCCGGCGGTGTGGCAGAGATCCCAGACGATCATCGCCCCGGCTTCCTGAGCCCTGCGCGTCAGCGCCGGCATGTCGCGCAGTTCGCCCGACTTATAGTTGACGTGGTTGACCAGCACCACGGCGGTGCGTTCGTCGATCAGCTCTTCGATGGTCGGCGCGTCGACCCCCGAGAGGCGCAGCAGCGTATCTTTTCGCGTCGAAACCACACCCTCGGCCATGTAGAGGTCCGTCGGAAAACTATCGCCCTCGGCGACGATGACCTGCCGCTCCGGTCGCATGGCCATGGCGGCGTGCAGCAGCTTGTAGATGTTGACCGATGTCGTGTCGCAGACCACCGTCTGGCCGGCCGCGGCACCGATCAGGCGCCCGAGCTGGTCGCCAAGTTCAAGCGGCATGTTGAACCAGCCGGCCGTGTTCCATGCGCGGATGAGATCATGCGACCATTCTTCGGTCGCGGCCTTGTGCAGTTCATCGAAAGCGGCACGTGAAGCAGCTCCTAGCGAATTGCCGTCGAGATAGATCACTCCTTGCGGCAACACAAAGCGGTCGCGCATCGCGCGCAACGGATCCGCGGCATCCATCGCCTTTATGGCCACGAGATCGGGAATTCCTGTCATGATTTGTCTGCTCCCCCAAGATCCAACGCAACGCCGGACACGCATCGACTGTTCTTCCATTACCTGGTTGCGCGCAGCAAGGCTCCACCGGCGAGAAGCAGCCTGACCAGGCGGTGGAAACCGGGACTTAACCCGAGGTTGGCGTTTTGAATTCGTTTCGTTCACGGTGCATTGACCAAACCGCACAGTCGATACGGGTTCAATTCCGTGCCTTTTGCCGACCGACGGCCGATGCCAGTGCCGCCTTCTAGGAGGCCAGAAGGGCGCAAACGAAAGCAGAATCAAGGCGATGAGGCTCGCGGCGGTGAAAATGCGGTACGCCGGTAGGGGACGTCGTTTGTTTCCCGAGCCTTAACGCATTCATTAAACTTTAAACAGTTGCGGAACACAACTGGAACAGATAGTGTTTGTTCTGGGTTTGTTTTTCTGATTCTGTTGGGGGTCGCTATGCTGACACGCAAACAACACGAACTGCTTATGTTCATCCACGAAAGGTTGAAGGAAAGCGGTATCCCGCCTTCATTCGACGAGATGAAGGAAGCGCTCGATCTGGCTTCCAAATCCGGAATCCACCGGCTGATTACGGCGCTGGAGGAGCGCGGCTTCATTCGCCGTTTGCCCAACCGGGCCCGTGCGCTGGAGGTGCTACGCCTGCCTGACTCGATCGCCCCCGGCCTCAATGCGGCACGCAAGTTCTCGCCGAGTGTCATCCAGGGCAGCCTTGGGCAAGGCGCCCCTCGGCAGGGCAAGCCGACATCGTCGCGTGTCCCTGCAGCCGGCAATGACGACGATGTCGTCGCCGCCGTTTCGATCCCGGTAATGGGCCGCATCGCGGCCGGTGTGCCGATCGATGCCATCCAGCACCAGACGCATTCGATTTCGGTGCCGCCGGATATGATCATGGGCGGCGAGCATTATGCGCTCGAGGTCAAAGGCGATTCGATGATCGAGGCTGGCATTTTCGACGGCGACACGGTGATCATCCGCAATGCCGATACGGCGAGCCCCGGTGAGATCGTGGTGGCACTGGTCGACGAGGAGGAAGCGACGCTGAAGCGGTTCCGCCGCAAGGGCGCCTCGATCGCCCTGGAAGCCGCCAATCCGGCCTACGAGACGCGCATCTTCGGACCAGACAGGGTCAAGGTGCAGGGCAAGCTCGTCGGACTGATCCGCCGCTACTGAGCTCCGCCCTTGGCGCCGGCTTTGGGGTTGTCGGCCCTGCGGTATGGCGGCAGGCCCCGTGCCGCGCGTGAAAATTTCCGCTGCACGTGCCAGGGCCGGTATGATTTTTCGACGGCGAAGCGGATCTCGGCGCGTGTTGCCGCTTGTGGATCGAAATAGACGGCGGCACTTCCCGCGCGCGCCAGTTGCCGTTTGGTGACGACGAGGACCAGCCGGTCGTAGTAGCAGGGGTTATGGGCGGTGGCGTCGTCGATGACGATCAAGCTGGCAAAGGCGCAGGCTGGCCGCGCAGTATCGCGGTCCTTGGCTTGCGCGATGATCGCGCCGGATGGATGCATGGCAAGGCAGAGGCCGTCCGTGCAAATGAACGGCATGCCCGGCGGTAGGTCGGCCGGATCGGCAATGTCGAATTGCGGGTCGTTCTTTCCAGGCGTTTCCGGCGCGACGATGGCCTCTGATGTGAGCGCGCGTTTCCAGTTGTCGATGGTGAACTCATTCGGGCGTGCCCGGTTGACCGCGAGTTCACCGCTGCCGATCGGCAGCGCGACCAGCCGCGCGTCCTCCGAGACCAATACGTCGGGTATGCGTGTCTGCGTTGTCGTCAGCAAGCCGGCGAGCGCAAAAGGAAGTGCCGCCAGCCGCAACCAGGTCGTCGCCATGCTGGCAATGACGAGGGCGATCGTCACCAGAAGGACGGATCTCAGCGAAATCAGCCCGACCGCATCGATCGGCGAGCGCTCCGAGATCCACCCGGACAGGGCGATCATCGCCGTCAGCCCCTTGCCCATGACATAGAGGAAAGGGCCATCCGCACCGAACGGCATCGCCAGCGCGCTGAGAACGGCGAAGGGCATGACGACCAGTGAGACGATGGGCATGATGGCCAGATTGGCGAACAGGCTGAGCGGCGCCACGCGCTGGAAATGCCATATGGCGAAAAGCGCCGTGGCGCTCCCTGCAATGATCGAGGTCATCGCCAGACCGCACATGCCCAACAGGACCTTTCGAGTGGCAAAGCGTAGCGGCGACCGCCGCGGTGGCGGCGTGGTGGCCCTGCCGGCGCGGTAATCGGACCAGCCTGCATAGGCGCCGACAAGGGCCGCCGTCGCGGCGAAGGACATCTGGAAACTCGGACCGACCACCTCGTGCGGCGACACCAGGATGACCGCGATGGCCGAGATCGCCAGGTTGCGCATGGTGAGCGCGGCCCGGTCGAACAGCACGGCGATAAGCATCACCGCCAGCATGATGAAGCTGCGTTCGGCCGCAACGACAATGCCGGAAAAGACGAGGTAGGCCGCAATCGAAAAAAGCGCGGCGGCCGCGGCATATTTCTTGACCGGCCGTCGCGATGAGAAATCGGGAAACAGCGCAAAGGCACCCCGCAGCAGCGCCATGATGGTGCCGGCGACCAACGCCATATGCAGCCCCGAGATGGAGATGATGTGGTAGATGCCGGTGCGCCGCATCGCTTCGTTGATCTCCTCGGGAATGCCGGCGCGCACGCCGACGATCAGCGCAGCAGCAATCTCGCCCTCGGCACCGCCGATGCGGCTGCGGATATGGTCGGCGATCGATTCGCGCGCGTCTTCGATCGCGGAAGAAAGCTGCGCGGCAAGCGGCATGCTGCCCGACGACACGACTTTCGGATTGCCGAGAAAAAAGCCGCTGCCGCCGATACCGGCGAAATAGCTGTCGAAGGAGAAATCATAGCTGTCGGGCCGCACCGGGCCGGTCGGCGGCAGCAGCCGCACATAGCCGGTGATCTCGGAACCGGCGGTCAGCTCAGCCGGTATCTTCATCGCCGAAACGCGGACCCGTTCCGGCATGTAGCGCAGTGTCGGCCTGGCCGTTGAGATCACATCGATTGTCAGCCTGATGCGGCCGCTCGCCATGGGCTCGTACGATACGACGCGACCCGTCAGCCGCGTCGAGATTTCGGAGCCGAGCATATGCGTTCCGACACGCCATGTCTCGAACTTGGCGGCAAGTACGCCAAGCGCGCAGAGCAGCGCCACCATGAAGCACAGGCGCGTCCTGGGCCATGACCGCGAGACGACGGCACAAAGGGCCGCGAGGAGCGCGATTGCGATCGGCTGTGGAAAGGCCGGCTCCACCGACAGCCCGAAATATACGACCACCCCGCATGCGAGGAACACCGGCACCAGCAGGAAGGCGATGCCGCGGTCGAGTTCCAGGCCGGCTGCCGAGGTTACGCTGTTGCGGATACGGGACGGTGACGGGAGGCGGAAACGCCTGGGCAGGCGTACGATGGGCTCGCCCGCGGGCACGAGAACCGTTGCTGGGTCGCTGGCCGGCAGCGACGGAGCATCGAAGCGCGGAGCGGGTAGCAATGCCGGTGCCGGCAGGACAGGCGGGGGTGCGGCAAACAGCAAGCGTTCGCTGACGCCGCTGCCAACGTCCTCGCCCTCGCCCGCACCACGGCCTCGCACAGCCATCGGGTCTGCCCCTTGCGCCCTCGACCTCCTATGCTACATGAACGCGCAACGCGCGAAAGTCCGCAAACCCACTTCCTTCGCCCGCCTGAGAGTTCCATGCCCGATAAGGTCGTCACCCGTTTTGCCCCCTCGCCCACCGGCTATCTGCACATTGGCGGCGCGCGCACGGCGCTGTTCAACTGGCTGTATGCCAAGCACACAGGCGGCACGATGCTGCTGCGCATCGAGGACACCGACCGCGAGCGCTCCACCGATGCGGCAAGCGCGGCCATTCTCGACGGGCTTTCCTGGCTTGGCCTGACATGGGACGGCGAGCCGGTGTCGCAGTTCGAGCGTGCGCCGCGCCATCGCGAGGTGGCCGAGGAACTCGTTCGTATGGGCAAGGCCTATTATTGTTATGCGACGCCTGCCGAGCTAGAGGCAATGCGCGAGAGCGCACGCGCCAAGGGGCTGCCTCCCCGCTATGATGGACGCTGGCGCGACCGCGACCCGTCGGAGGCGCCGCCCGGCGCCAAGGGGGCGATCCGCATCAAGGCGCCGACAGACGGCGAGACGGTGGTGCATGACCGCGTCCAGGGCGACGTGCGCTTTCCCAACAAGGATCTCGACGATTTCATTATTCTGCGCTCGGACGGCAATCCCACCTACATGCATGCCGTCGTCGTCGACGATCACGACATGGGCATCACCCACATCATCCGCGGCGACGATCATTTGACCAACGCCGCACGCCAGACCGTAATCTATCAGGCCATGGGCTGGGAGGTGCCGTCGATGTCGCATATCCCGCTGATCCACGGTGCCGACGGCGCCAAGCTGTCGAAGCGGCACGGTGCGCTTGGCGTCGAAGCCTATCGCGCCATGGGCTAC
The DNA here is from genome assembly GCF_040321495.1 of Mesorhizobium sp. M0408. Taxonomy (NCBI): domain Bacteria; kingdom Pseudomonadati; phylum Pseudomonadota; class Alphaproteobacteria; order Hyphomicrobiales; family Phyllobacteriaceae; genus Mesorhizobium; species Mesorhizobium sp. M0408. Next base: position 175,954 of record NZ_JAMYRO010000013.1, read on the forward strand.
CTGCCGGAGGCGCTGCTCAACTATCTGGCGAGGCTTGGCTGGAGCCACGGCGACGATGAGATCATGTCGATCGCCGACATGATTGCATGGTTCGACATTGGCGACGTCAACAAGGGCGCCGCCCGTTTCGACTTCGCCAAGCTCGAGGCGCTTAACGGCGTGCATATGCGCCGGATGAACGACGCGGCGCTGCTCGACATCTTCATCGCCACTCTGCCCTATCTTGAAGGCGGCCCGGCAATCGCGGCGCGCCTCGACGACAGACGCAGGGCGCAACTGCTTGCCGCTTTGCCGGGCCTGAAGGAGCGCGCCAAGACGCTGGTCGAACTTGTTGAAGGGGCTGCATTCCTTTTCGTCGAGCGGCCGCTGCCGGTCGACGAGAAGGCGGCGGCGCTGCTCAGCGGTGAGGCGCGCGCGATCCTGCGGGGCGCTCATGCGGCACTAGCCACGGTTTCGGAGTGGTCTGCCGCCTCAGCCGAAGCCGCGATCCGCGACTATGCGCAGGCCGCCGGCCATAAACTCGGCGCCGTGGCCCAACCTTTGCGCGCCGCGCTCACCGGCAAAAGTACCTCGCCAGGTGTCTTCGATGTGCTGGCCGTGCTTGGCCGCGAGGAAAGCCTGGCGCGGATCGCTGATCAAATCGATTAGCAAACTGGCCCAAGAAGATTGGCATTGAAAGGTGTGTTTCGCAGTGCAACATTGGGTCTTGGCCTAATCTGCCGCGCAGATTTAATTGCGGGCGCAAATGTGCGTATTCCGATGTTTTTGACGTGTTGGGTTCAGATATTTTGCCTTTGCCGGCCTGAGGAAACAAAAAGGAGTTTGCTATGACCGAACCTGCGACAAAAATGGAATTTGGCGGCAAAACCCAGGCATCGACGGCCAAACTGGAACTCGGCGGCAAAATCCATGAATTCAAGATACGAAGTGGTTCGGTAGGACCTGACGTCATCGACATCGGTTCGCTCTACAACACCGCCGGCGTCTTTACCTACGATCCCGGTTTTACGTCGACGGCGAGCTGCGAATCGGAAATCACCTTCATCGATGGCGATGCCGGCATTCTTTTGCACCGCGGCTACCCGATCGACCAATTGGCCGAGCACGGCGACTTCCTCGAAGTCTGCTATCTCTTGCTCTATGGTGAACTCCCGACCAAGGCGCAGAAGGACGATTTCGACTACCGGGTGACGCGCCACACCATGGTGCATGAGCAGATGTCGCGCTTTTTCACCGGCTTCCGCCGTGATGCGCATCCGATGGCGGTGATGTGCGGCGTGGTCGGCGCGCTGTCGGCCTTCTATCACGATTCCACCGATATCTCGGACCCCTATCAACGCATGGTCGCGTCAATGCGGCTGATCGCCAAGATGCCGACGATCGCGGCGATGGCCTATAAATACCACATCGGCCAGCCATTCATTTACCCGAAGAACGAGCTGAATTTCGCAGCCAATTTCCTGCATATGTGCTTCGCCGTGCCTTGCGAGGAATACAAGATCAATCCGGTGCTGGCCCGCGCGATGGAGCGCATCTTCATCCTGCACGCCGATCACGAACAGAACGCCTCGACTTCGACCGTCCGCCTGGCCGGCTCGTCGGGCGCCAATCCTTTTGCCTGTATCGCTGCCGGCATCGCCTGCCTGTGGGGTCCCGCACATGGCGGCGCCAACGAGGCAGCCCTGAACATGCTGGGCGAGATCGGTCATGTCGATCACATCCCGGAATTCATTGCGCGCGCCAAGGATAAGAACGATCCGTTCCGATTGATGGGATTTGGCCACCGCGTTTACAAGAATTACGATCCGCGCGCCAAGATCATGCAGAAGACCGCGCACGAGGTCCTGGGCGAGCTCGGCATCAAGGACGATCCACTGCTCGACATCGCCATGGAGCTGGAAAGGATCGCACTGACCGATTCCTATTTCATCGAGAAGAAGCTCTATCCGAACGTCGATTTCTATTCCGGCATCACGCTGAAGGCGCTGGGCTTTCCCACCACCATGTTCACCGTGCTGTTCGCGGTCGCCCGCACCGTCGGCTGGATCGCGCAGTGGAAGGAGATGATCGAGGACCCGCACCAGAAGATCGGTCGCCCGCGCCAGCTCTATACCGGCGCGCCGGAACGGGACTACGTGCCAATCGCGAAGCGGTGAAGGTGGTGAATGGTGAATGGTGAATGGTGAATGGTGAATGGGAGTAGCGAAGCGTCGCTCCCTGTCCATAGAAACCACTATTCACAATTCACTATTCACAATTCACTCACTTCCTCACCATCCCCATCACCACACCCGCGGCTATCTCGCCTGACGGCTCGTCGGTTGCCATACGCCTGGCGATTTCGGCAAAACCGTCCTTCTGCCAGGTGCGGTAGGCGGTATCGGAGAACAGCGCTTCCAACTGCCGCGCCAGATAATGCGGCCGCACATATTGATTGTAGTGTTCCGGCACAACCGGCCGGTCGGCAATGAGATTGGGCAAGGCTGCGCTCCATACTTTGATCAGCGGCTGCGCCATGCGCATGACCGGATCGAGCCGGTAGCAGGAGATCATCGGCACACTCGCCAGTGCCAGTTCCAGCGATACTGTCCCCGATGCGATCAGCGCCGCATCGGCCTTGCCGAAGGCCTGCCATTTGCGTTCGGCATCGAGTATGATCTCCGGCTTCTCGTCCCAGCTCGCGACCGAGGTCCTGACCAGGTCGGCGACGTGCGGCACCGTCGGCAACAGCAGGCGCAAGCGGTGCCCGCGCGCCCGCAGGATCGACACCGTCTCGCCGAACGGCCCGACCATGCGTCGCACCTCACCACGACGCGAACCAGGCAGTACAAGCAACGTTTTGACGTGATCTGCGGACAGGTCACGCGGCTGCGCCTGCGCCCTGGCGGCACTGATTATGCCCGGATCGTGTGCAAGGCGATGCCCGACATAGGTGCCGGGCGGCCCGCCCAGGCGAGCGAGTTCCTTCACCTCGAACGGCAGGACGCAAAGAATGTGATCGACATATGGCTTCATCGCCGCCGCCCTGCCCGGCCGCCACGCCCACACGCTCGGGCAGACATAGTGGACGATCGGGATAGTCGGATCGGCGGCACGCACCTTCTTGGCGACGCGCAGCGAGAAATCCGGACTGTCGATGGTGATAAGGCAATCGGGCTTTTCACCGGCAATCGCGTTTGCCGTGTGGCCGATCCGCCGCATCAGGCGCGGCAGGTCGCGCAGGATGGCGCTAAGCCCCATCAGTGCGATCACGCTGCCGTCGAACAATGGCGCCAGGCCGAGCGCCTGCAAATGGCGGCCGCCGATGCCGACAAGCCGAACTTCGCGCCCGGTCATGCGCTTGAGCGCCTGCACAAGGTCGGCGCCAAGTAGGTCGCCGGACTCCTCGCCGGCGACGACGGCTATCTTCAACGGCCGCTCATTCGCCATGCGCCGGCTCCGCAGGCAGGCCAATCACGAACAGGCCGAGCGCATTGGCACGTCCGATGGTGGCGGGACCTTCGAGCACCAGCGAGCGACCGGCTTCGACGGCAATGCCGGCCAGTCCGGCGGCATGCGCCGCCTCGACGGTCAGCGGGCCGATGGAGGGCAGATCGGCACGCAGTTCCTGACCGGGCTTGGCGCATTTGACCAGAACACCGCGGCTCCCGCCGGCCAGCCTGCCGTGCCCGCGCAACTCCCTTGTCCGCTCGAGCAGCCCGTCGGTGCCTTCGACGCCTTCCAACGCAATGGCGCGGCCGCCGACCGCAACAGCCGCTTGGCCGATATCCAGCGCGCCGATGGCTTTTGCCGCCGCGTGCGCCGCCTTGATGTCGCGCCAGTCGGATCTGCGTGGCGCCGCCTTGGTCAGCAGGCCTTCGGCGGCGACCAGCTCCGGCACGATCTCGTCAGCGCCGACGACCTTGATGCCGCTGCGCTCGATCCTGCGCACGAACAGTTTCAGCACCGTATCGTCCCCCCGGGTTACACCGACGAAGAGGCTGGGTAGCCACGCGAGCAGGCCCAAATTGAGGCGCATGGCGCTCAACCTGGGGCGGCGCGTGATATGACCCGCGGTTACGAGATGCGTAACGTGATGCCGCTTAAGGATCGGCAGCAGCGAGCCGACGTCTTCCAGCCTCAAGGTTGCCTGCTCATAGGGCTCGAAATCGGCTATGCGATCGACCTCGCCGGCCGCCATCACGACGAAGGGCAATTTGCCTTGCCGGGCGAGCGCTCGGGCAATTTCGACCGGGAGACTGCCGCCGCCGGCGATGATGCCGACCTTGGCATCTGGCGCGAGATCAAGGCCCTTTCCGGCAGCCTCAATCTTCGTCATCTGCCCTCAGTCTTCATCATCGGTATCGTCGCCGTCGCTACCCTTGAGCGACGGCACGGCGTAGTGCCGCTTGCCGCGACCGGCGATGAAGTCGACGATCTTCATGGCAGTCGGCGACGAGGCGAATTCCGCCTTGGCGAATTCGATGTTCTCGCCGACGGTCCGGGAGCGATCGAAGATCGTCTTGTAGGCTTTGCGCAGCAAGTGGATCTCCGAACGCGGCAGGCCGGCGCGCTTCAGGCCAATGATGTTGAGGCCGCGAAGGCTGGCACGGTTGCCAACGGCGATGGCGTAAGGAATGACGTCGCCGACGATCGCCGAGCAACCGCCGAGAAAGGCGTTATCGCCGATGCGGACAAACTGATGAACCGCGGTAAGGCCGCCGATGTAGACATTGTCACCGACTTCGCAATGCCCGCCTAACGTCGCTTGATTGGCGAAGGTGGCGTTCTTGCCGACCACGCAGTCATGGGCAATATGGGCATAGGCAAGGAAATTGCCGTTGTTGCCGATCGTCGTCTCGCCGCGGCTGGAATCGGTGCCGACATGCATGGTGACACCTTCGCGGATCGTGCAGTTCTCGCCGATCACCAGCGTGGTACGGCCGCCCTTGTGCTTGGTGTTCTGCGGCGGCCCGCCCAGTATCGCCATCGGATAGACCTTGGTCGATGCACCGATGGTGGTCGCGCCAATCACCGAGACATGGCTGACCAGTTCGACGCGGTCGCCGATCACGGTGTCGGGGCCGACGTGACAGAAGGGCCCGATGCGGGCGCCTTCGCCGATTTGGGCGCCTGCCTCGATGACCGAGGATGGATGGATGACTGTCTGGATTTTCATTAGCATTCGTTTGTCAGCCGCTTGCGACCATCATCGCCGATATCTCGGCTTCCGCCGCCTTGGCGCCATCGACGAGGGCCTCGCAAGCGAATTTGAGAAGATTGCCGCGTTTCTTGATTTTCTTCACATGAATTTTCAGCTGGTCGCCTGGAACGACCGGCTTGCGGAACTTGGCATTGTCGATGGTCAGGAAATAAACCAGCGACGGCTTTTCCGTACCAAGGCTGCGGATGCAGATGGCGCCGGCCGTCTGCGCCATCGCCTCGATGATCAGCACGCCGGGCATGACCGGCTGGTCGGGGAAATGACCTTGGAAATGCGGCTCGTTTATGGTGACGTTCTTGATGCCGATGGCGGATTCGTCGCCATCTATGTCGACAATACGGTCGATCATCAAGAACGGATAGCGGTGCGGCAGGAGCTTCATCAGCCGCATTATGTCAACCGCTTCGAGCGTCGCCGCTGCGATGTCAGCCATTTCCCCCCTCACCCTGTTTGCGCGTCCGTGCAAGTCTGCGCAAGGCCGCTATCTCGCGCATGGCTTCCGCCATCGGCTGCGCCGGATATCCTCCCCAAATCTCACCGGCAGGCACATTGCTCATAAACCCGCTTCTTGCCGCAAGCTTGGCCCCGGACCCGATGGTCAAATGATCCGCAAGGCCGACACCGCCACCCATGGTGACGTTGTCGCCTACCGTCACGGAACCGGAAATACCCGAAAGCCCGGCTATTATGCAATTGCGGCCGATGCGAACGTTGTGCGCGATCTGCACCAGATTGTCGATCTTGGTGCCCTGGCCGATGATCGTGTCGGACATGGCGCCGCGATCGACGGTCGTATTCGACCCGATCTCGACGTCGTCCTGGATGATGACGCGGCCGATCTGCGGAACCCGCTCCGGACCCTTGGCGCCGGCCACGAAACCGAAGCCATCCTGGCCGATCCTGGCACCGCCATGGATGATGACGCGATTGCCAATCAACGCATATTGCACGCTGGCACCTGGACCGACATAGCCGTCGCGGCCAATCTGCGAAGACGGACCGATGACCGCATGCGGGGCAATGACGGTCCCGCTGCCGATGGCAGCGCGAGGTCCGATGATCGCACCCGCTTCGATGATCGCGCCGGCCTCGACATGGGCGGTCGCATCGATATGGGCATGCGGCGAGATACCGGTTTCGCCGGTCATCGGTCCAGGCGTTGCAGCCGCCGGAAAAAGCAGACGCCCGACCATTGCGAAGGCCTGCTGCGGGCGCGGATGCACCAGCACCGCGATGCCCGCCGGCGCCTTGCCGGCAAATTCGGCAGGGCAGAGAACCGCCGCCGCCCGCAGTGACTGCATCAGGGCGAAATTGCGCCTGCCATCGACGAAGACAAGGGCGTTCTCGCCGCCTTCGTTGGCGGGCGCCAGAGCCTCGATCGATACATCGGAGAGACCGGAATCAACAAGCGTCGAGCCAGTCAGATTCGCGACTTCGCCGGCCGTATACCGGCGTGAGGGCGCGAAGAACACCGGATCGGTCATTCCAGAAGCAATATCCAGCTAGCGCATGACCCGAAAATCGGAAATCGACCCTCGGAAAGGATCATGCGCAAATCAAAGTGCTACACCGTCCTTTGCGCGTCCGATAGGACGCGCTGCGCTGTAGTGTCGGATCACTGCCATCCGGATCCAAACGAGCCGGAAGCATCATTGCCCGCACATCAGAAGCGGGTCGATATGCCGAAGTTGAATTCCTGCACGTCGTCGGTCTTTTCCTTCTTGACCGGGATCGCATAGTCGATGCGGATCGGGCCGAAAGGCGATGCCCACATCAAACCGACACCGACGGAAGCGCGCCATTCCATGCCGGTTGTCGAAGAATTGACAAGGCCACTTGCGATTTTGCTGCCGTAGAGCGTTGCCGCATCGGCGAACACAGCGCCACGCAAACCGAAGCTTTCGGGGATGACCGGCAGCGGGAACTGCGCTTCCGCCGAGGCATTGAAGTAGGTGGTGCCGCCGAGATGGTCATTGCTGTTGTCCGAAGCAACCGGGCCGATGCCGCCATATTCGAAACCGCGGATCATACGGTCGCTGCTCTGGAAATGGTCGAAGACGCGCAGATCGCCGTTGCCATAGCCTTGGACATGGCCGGCGCCGCCCGAAATGAGGCCCACCAGGTCCAATTGTTCGGACAGCGTCTGATAAATGCTGCCGCGCGCCGTGACCTTGATGAATTTGGCATCGCCGCCGAGGCCGGCCACTTCGGTGCCGACATTGGCATAAATGCCATCATGCGGGTTCTTCATGTCGTCGATCGTATTGTAGATCAGGCCGAGACTGACCGAAGACTTGAGCCATGGGCTCTCGTTAACGCCGTTTTGGATCGCCTGGGACACGTCGCAACCGGCCGATGGGTCGCAGCCCTCGTCGAACTCGTACTTCTCTTGCGCAATATTATAAGCGAGTTGCGTCGAGATATTGTCTGTGATCGGCAGGCCGAAGCGAACGGTCGCGCCTGTCGTGTCGCTGTCGTAATGGTCGTAGTTTCGGCTCTGTTTGTAGATGTCGAAGCCGGCCGCGATGCGGCGTCCGAGGAAATAGGGTTCGGTGAAAGAGAAGCTGTAGTCGCGCGAGTTCTTGCCACCGCCCGCCGCCACCTTGATGAATTGGCCTCGACCGAGGAAGTTGCGCTCACTGATGGAGCCTTCGACGGACGGACCTGACGTTTCACCGCCGCTCGAATAACCGGCGCCGACCGTGAACTCACCGGTCGATTTCTCGACCACATCCACCACCAGCACAACCTGGTCCGGCTCAGAACCCGGAACAGTGGAAATTTCGACTTTTTCAAAATAATCGAGCGCTTCCAGCCGCCTCTTCGCGCGCTGGATGAGCACCTGATTGAAAGCATCGCCTTCGCTGACATCGAACTCGCGGCGAATGACGTAGTCGCGCGTCCGATCGTTGCCGCGAATCTCGATGCGCTCGATATAGGCCTTGGTCCCCTGATCGACCGTATAGACGACCGAGATCGTGTGGTTCTCGAAGTTGCGGTCGCCGCGCGGCGTCACCTGGGCGAAGGCATAGCCGGATCCAGCGACCTTTTCGGTCAAGGCGATGATCGTGTCCTCGACGTTCTTGGCGTTGTAGACATCGCCCTTGTGGGTCTCGACCACCGATTCAAGCGACTTGGCGTCGACCTCGGGGATCGTGCTTTCGACGCTGACATCCCCGAACGTATAACGCTCGCCCTCCTGCACCGTGATGGTGACGGTGTATTTGTTGGTTGTGTCGTCGAGTTCGCCGACAGCCGAGACGACCTGGAAGTCGGCATAGCCGTGATTATAATAGAAGCGGCGCAGCAGCTCCTGGTCGGCGCGCAGCTTGTCCTCGTCATAAACATCGTCGCGCAGCACGAACGACAGGAAGGACGAGCGCTTGGTGGAGATGATGTCCGACAGACGGCGGCTCGAATAGGCGCTGTTGCCGACGAAATTGATCGCGGCGATCTGGGTGCGGCCGCCTTCGTTGATGTTGAAGACCACGTTTACCCGGTTGTCGCCGAGATCCATGATCTGGGTGGTCACGGCGGCATCGTCGCGGCCGATACGCCGGTATGCGGCCTTGACCGCCTCGACATCGGCATCGAGCTGCTGTTGCGAGAAGGTGCCGCGCGGCTTCAATTGCACCGCGGCCTCAAGCGCGTTGTCCTTGAGCTTCTTGTTGCCCTGGAACAGCACCTGGTTGACGACCTGGTATTCGGACACCTTGATGACCAGCGTCGATCCGACCTGGTTGATCTGCACATCCGAAAACAGCCCGGTGCCAAACAGCGCCTTGACCGCATCGTCGATATCCGAACTGGAAAACGCCTTGCCGGGCTTGATCGTCACGTAATTGCGGATGGTGTCCGCGTCGACACGCTGATTGCCGGTGACTTCGACTCTGGAGACGACAGCCGCCTCGGCGGCCGATGTGGCAACGAACTGCACTGCGAGCGCGCCTGGTACAACCAGAGCGGCGGACATAGCCACCGCGGACGCGGCGCTCAGAAACTTGGATGCTGCCTTCATCGGGCTTTTGTACCTTTTCTCGAAGTCCCCACGGCGAGAAAACCGGACGTGCGGTAATTTCCCCTACCGTATTAACCGGATTTTCCCTACACGCAAGGCTTCTGGTTAATTTGTATTTACTTAACCCTGCGGCGTGGCTTTCGCGTCACGCATATCCCCACGCATGGTAAACGGCGTCTCAACATTGCTCGTGCCGAAGCCAAATTCCTTCATGATTTCAGCACCCAAACAGATCGTTCCAGAAAACAAAGCCCATGAACCCGAGCACCAATATGAGGCCGCTTCGGTAAGCCATTTCCATCATGCGTTCGGACACCGGCCGCCGGATGACAGCCTCCACGCCGTAGAACAGAAGATGCCCTCCGTCGAGGGGGGGAATCGGCAAAAGGTTGAGAATCCCTATCCCGACTGACAGGAATGCAACAAGCTGCACGAGCCATTCAAAGCCGAGCTTTGCCGCCTGACCCGACATCTTGGCGATCTTGATGGGGCCGCCCAGCTGGCACTTGTCCTCGCGGCCGACAACGAAACGTTGCAGGAACTGGCCGGTACGCTGGATGACGTGTCCGGTTTCCTGGACCGCTGCCCCGACCGCCCCGGCCGGACTATAGGTGATCAGCCGTGGCTGGCCGAGTTCCTTGTTGTTGACGACGCCGATCACGGCCACCTGGACCTTATTGCCCAGTGCGTCTTGTTGTTCCATCAAGCGCGGCGTCGCCGTGACGGTGATTTCCTTGCCGGCGCGTAGCATGACGAAGGTGATGCTGTCGCCGGCGCGGCCAGAGACCAGACGCTGGACGTCGGCAAAGGTCTCGACCTTGCTGCCGTCGACGCTGACGAATCGGTCGCCGGGCATGATGCCGGCCGCGGCGGCCGGACTGCCGACGGTGACCTCAGCCACCATCGGCTCCAGCACGGGCCGGCCATGGACGGAAAACAGCACGGCAAAGACGGCGATCGTCAGCAGGAAGTTGAACAGCGGCCCCGCCGCGACGGTCGCCGCCCGCTTCCAGATCGGCTGCGTGTGGAAGGCAACCTTGCGTTCTTCGTCGCTCAGCGCCTCGATCTCCTCCGAGCTGGGCTGGCTCGACGTCGCGTTCATGTCGCCGACGAACTTGACGTAGCCGCCGAGCGGTATGGCGCAAAGCTTCCAGCGCGTGCCGCGGCTATCGTTGAAGCCGATGATCTCTGGGCCGAAACCGATCGAAAAGGCTTTTGCGCCGATACCGCACCAACGCCCGACGAGGTAATGGCCCATTTCGTGGACAAAAACGACCACGGTCAGCACGAACAGGAAAGGCACCAGCGTGCCGAGGACAAAGCCCTCTGTGCTGAAAACCGCGTGAAAAATCTCGTTCAATTCATGCCCTCAAATTCATCCACGGCACAGATCACGCCGCGACTGTGACATCAATCCAGGCGAATCCATGACGCAGCCCCGCGCCGGCCCACCGACGATGCCGTTCAAACCGGAAACAGCCCCTGTGCCGGATGGTCGGCGGTCGCGGAAATCCAGCCGATGACGTATAGGGCGAAAGCCGCCGCGACAAGCCCATCTACCCGATCCATGATGCCGCCATGGCCGGGTATCAGCGTGCCGGAATCTTTACGGCCGTGGCGTCGCTTGACCCATGATTCGAACAGGTCGCCGGCCTGCGCGACAATCGAAAGCACCAGTGCGACCACGCCAAGCACGACGAGGTTGCCCGTTCCGGCTACGGCGGCCAGAAGCAGCCCGGCCACTACGCCGCCGACCACCCCACCGAGCGCCCCGCTCCGCGTCTTGCCCGGCGAGATCGACGGCGCCAGCCTTGGACCACCGATGGAGCGGCCGACGAAATAGGCAAAGATATCGGTCGCCCAAACCACGGCGAATAGGAACAGAATGGCCAGCAGCCCTGAATGGTCGCCGTCACGCAAGAAGGCCAGCGACAAGCCGGACACGGCCGCATAGGCAAGGCCGGATGCTTCCCACGGTCCTGCCCTGCGCATGGAAGAAGCGACGGCAGTGACAGCAACCAGAGCCGCGACGAGCGGCAGCAGCAAAGACGCAGGCAGGCCGGCGACGAGGGCACCAATAAAGACCACGATCAGCGCCTCGGGCAGAAAGCCGAGACCTGCCGTAGCACCAGCACCTGCCGGGGCAACGGGGCGGCTCATCCGCGTCCACTCGTAGAAGATGACCGCCGCCGTGGCAGCGCAAAGCAACCGGAAGGACAGTCCGCCGAGCCAGGTCAGGGCAAGCGTGACGATGGCAAGCACGACGGCCGAAATGACCCGGAGTTGGAGGTTGCTCATTCCTCAGCCTGAGGCGACATCTTGGGCGGCAAGTCCGCCGAAGCGGCGCTCGCGGCCGGCGAAATCGCGCAGTGCATCGGACAGGTGCTCGCGACTGAAGTCGGGCCAGTAGCAAGGCAGGAAAACGAGTTCGCTATAGGCGGCCTGCCATAACAGGAAGTTGGACAGCCGAAGCTCGCCGCTGGTGCGGATGACCAGTTCCGGGTCCGGAATGCCCTCTGTATCGAGCGAGCTGGCAAAGGAATCGGCCGTGATCGCCTCGCTCTCGATCTCACCGCGCGCCACCGCCGCTGCGAGCTTGCGCGCGGTGCGCACGATCTCGTCGCGCCCGCCGTAATTGAAGGCAATGACCAGTGTCAGCGCCTCGTTGCTGAGAGTGAGCGTTTCGGCTTCCTCGAGCAGCCCCCTTATGTCGGGCTGCAGCCCTGCCCTGTCACCGATGACCCTGATCCGCACCCCACTCTGGTGCAGCTCGGCAAGGTCACGTCGGATGAAAAGCTTCAGCAGGCCCATGAGGTCGCTGACTTCGGATTTCGGCCGTGACCAGTTTTCCGACGAAAAAGCGTAGACGGTCAGGAAGGAGATGCCTAGGCCGGGGGCGGCGCGCACTGTCTTGCGCAGCGCCTCGACGCCGGCGCGGTGACCGGCCAGCCGCGGCAAGCCGCGCGCCTTGGCCCAGCGTCCGTTTCCGTCCATGATGATCGCGACATGCGCGGGCGTTGCCATATTCTCGCTTCCGGGCCAGGCGTGGCCAGACCCTAGACCTGCATGATTTCCGCTTCCTTGTCGGAAAGCAGGTGGTCGATGGTGCTGATTGTCTCGTCGGTCAGTTTCTGAACCTGGTCGGCCCGTTTGCGATGGTCGTCCTCACTGATGTCGCCGTCCTTTTCCGCCTTTTTCAGAAAGTCCATGCCGTCCCGGCGAACGTGGCGTGCGGCGACGCGGGCATTCTCGGCATAACCGTGCGAGATCTTGACCAGCTCCTTGCGGCGCTGTTCGTTGAGCTCGGGCAGCGGAATCCTGAGATTGGTACCGTCGACGATAGGATTGAAGCCGAGATTGGCTTCACGGATGGCGCGGTCGACTGCGCTGACCATCGACTTGTCCCAGACCGAAACCGAAATCATGCGCGGTTCCGGCACCGACACTGTTGCCACCTGGTTGATCGGCATGGTGGTGCCATAGGCCTGCACCTGGACGGCATCGAGCAGGTTGCTCGACGCGCGGCCGGTGCGCAGCGAAGCCAGATCATGCTTGAACGCGGCGATCGCCCCGTCCATGCGCCGTTTGAGATCGTCGTACTCGCCACTCATCATCGTCTCCTCGACCCGTTAACCCGGGTTCACTGCTTAGGCCCTGTTCGAGCCTCATCCGCAACCGGTCCCTTTCGGGTTCATGGTCCGGTCAATCGTCTGCGACAACCGTGCAACGGCCGCCGCCCCTCAGGATATCGCCGAAGCCACCCTTCTCGTGGATCGAATAGACGATTATCGGAATGTTGTTTTCGCGCGCAAGTGCAATCGCCGCCGTATCCATGATCGAAAGCCCGCGTTTGATGACTTCGTCATGGCTGATCCGCTCGAAACGTGTCGCATGCGGGTCCTTCTTGGGATCAGCCGAATAGACACCATCGACCTGGGTGCCCTTGAACAGAGCATCGGCGCCGATCTCGGCGGCGCGAAGGGCCGCAGCCGAATCGGTGGTGAAGAACGGATTGCCGGTGCCGCCGGCGAAGATGACGACCTTGCCCTGGTTCATGTAGGCGGTCGCCTGACGCTGCGAAAAACTTTCGCAAAGCTCGGGCATGGCGATCGCCGACAGCACCACGGCGTCGACGCCGATCTTGTTGAGCGAGGTGCGCAGCGCCAGCGAATTGATAACCGTGGCAAGCATGCCCATATGGTCGCCGGTGACGCGGTCTCCGCCTTTTGACGCAACCGCGACGCCACGGAAGATGTTGCCGCCGCCTATGACGACACCGACTTCGATGCCCAATGCGCGGGCCTCGGCGATGTCGGCGGCGATGCGGTCGACCACCGATACGTCGATGCCGAAATGCTGCTCGCCCATCAACGCTTCGCCCGACGCTTTCAGCAAGACACGTCGGTAGAGGGGCTTCACCGTCATCTGGTCCTCGTCATCGTGCGTGTGACGCGTTTCGGTGCGCCCCGAAACACTGGGCGTTCCGATACACGAAGGGGGCCCCCCTGTGACCCCGCGCCCCCGGCGGGAAATTTTTATAGTGGGCCCGGGTAGGCGGCAGCTGCAGTGTCTTTTTAACAAAAGAACCAGGCGCCCCAAATTAGGGGGTTGTTGTGAGGGGGG